>NZ_JAKWFH010000006.1:0-177971 GCF_029522185.1 Burkholderia sp. IO2
AGCTGTGATTCGAGCTTAACGGCTCGCAGGAGACACAAGCTGTGCCGTAGCCGCCAACCGGCAAAGCAGCGCGCCAAACGGCGCGCCACCACTGAAGTTTGAAGCAAATCGAAGATATAAGGAGACAACACGATGACAGGAACGAAGCCCACGCCCGGCCCCGCGCTCGCGGTCGTGCAGGCCGCATGGAACGCGGCGGCGCGCGACTGGAATGCCGATGCGCTGACCGGCGTCTACACGGCCGATGCGCTGTTCTTCGGCGGCCGGCCCGGTCACGCGGCCGGGCACGACGCGATTCGCGCGTACTTCGCGTCGTACGAAGGCGTGATCCGGTCCGCGACGCTGGAACTGGTCGAGCAGCAGTTCATCCGGTTCGGCGACGACTGCTTTCTCGCGCAGGGCTACGGCGAATTCGCGTTCGTGCTCGGCGACGGCACGACGTCGCGCTCGCGTCTGCGCACGACGCTCGTGATCGCGGCGCAGCAGCACGAATGGAAGATCCGCCAGCATCACTTCTCGGCTTCGCCGGAAACGCCGCCGATCTGAGCGGGGCGAGTCGCCGGTGCGGGCGGTCAAGTCGTGCCGACGTGACGCGCGAGAAACTGCTCGGCGGCGCGGCCGAACACGTCGTTGCGATCGCCGGCGACCATGTGTCCCGCCGCGGCGACGTTCACGTATTCGGCGTGCGGGCACAGTTGGAGAAACTCGCGCACGCCCGCTTCGCTGACCACGTCGGAACTGCCGCCGCGCACCAGCAGCGTGGGCAGCGCGAGCTTGCGCGCGCACGCGCAGAAGCGGGCATGACGGGCGGCCAGGTCGGTCGTTCCCGACAGAAAGCGCGGATCCCAGTGCCAGTGATAGCGGCCGTCGTCGCCGAGCCGGACGTTCTTCGACAGGCCGGCATGATTGCCCGAGCGCGAACGGTGCGAGCGATAGCGGCCGATCGCGTCGGCGACTTCGTCGAGCGAGCCGAATCCGTCGGGGTTCTGCTGCATGAACGAACGGATGCGCGCAACGCCGGCCGGCTCCGTGTACGGCACGATGTCGACGAGGATCAGCGCACGCGCGTCGATCTTGCGTTCGCCGATCGCGACGAGGCTCGTGCCGCCGCCGAGCGATGCGCCGATCAGCACCGGCGGGCGACGCGCGCCGAGCACGTCGACGACGTGGCGCAGATCGCGCACGAATGCATCCTGACTGTAGTCGCCGTCGGCGCTCCAGTCCGAGTCGCCGTGCCCGCGCGCGTCGAAGGCCACCGCGAAATAGCCGGCGCTGCCGAGCAGCGCACCGGTGCCGCCCCACGCATGACGCGTCTGGCCGCCGCCATGCAGCAGCACGACGAGCGGGGCGTCGGGATGCCCCCATGTGTCGGCGGCGAGCCGCACGCCGTCGGCGGTACGCCACAGATGCATGGGTTCGGGGGTGCCGGGAAGGCGGCGTCCCGGCCTGGCCGGGGTGCGCGCGACGGATTCGCTGGATGGCGTCATGGCTGACCAATGATGGAGTGGCGGAGCAGGGCGGATGCGGCGCACGGTTCGCCGCGCCTTCAAACTTCGCCGGTGCGCGCATGCGTGTCAACGCGGCCGGCTGCGGCGTTCCGTACAGTGAGCGTGCCGGCGACGCGCGCCGTTGCGGCTGCGCGCGGCCAGTCGCGCGATGTCGGCCGGCAAGCGAGAGATTCAGGCAAGCCCGCGGCCGCCGCGCCGCGCGACGGGCGTCCCGCCAGGGTTGCGGTTCGCTGGCTCGCGCCATGAAAATACGCTACCCTGTCAAACATTAGTTTTGTGTCACAGGGCGGCAGGCGAGAGGATCAGGCAGTACCCGGGAGACGAAGACACGCCGCCGGCCGCCGTCGCGCGCCGGAACGGCAACGGGGCGATCGCTCGCGCGGCGTTTTTCACTTCATCGAGATTCTTGACAACAGCGGACGGCGGATACACGAACGTGCGAAAGCGAAATGTAAATCCCAGCGCGGATACCCGGGAAACCTTGCTGCGGCTGGCCGCGCGCTCTTTTGCGACGCAGGGCTATGCCGCGACCACGATGCGCTCGATCGCGGACCAGGCCGGGATCGAGGCGGCCAGCATCTACTATCACTTCTCGTCGAAGGAAGAACTGGTCGACGTCGTGATGGAGCACGGCGCGGACAGCATCGTGCAGCACATCAACGAGCATTTCGACGCACTGCCGCCCGATGCGACGGCCGAGGCGCGCTTCAAGGCGGCGCTGCTCGGGCAGATGAGCGCGCTGATCAAGTTCGGCGACTACGCGCTCGCGCACGGCCGCCTGCTGACCCAGTTGCCCGAGAAGGTGCGGGAGCGCCAAGTCAAGCGGCGCGAACGCCATCAGCAGCTGTGGATGGCAGTGTTCGACGGCTTGCGCGCCGAAGGCCTGCTGCGCGAGGACGTCGATATCGCGCTGTGCCGCGTGTTCGTGCTCGGCTGCATCAATTCCGTCCAGACCTGGTTCGACCCGAAGAAGGGCTCGCTGGAAAAGGTCGCCGATCAACTCAGCGCGATGTTCTTCGAAGGCGTGAAGCCCGCGGCAGGCGCGAAGCCATCGGCAGCCGCGAAGCCTGCCGCGAAAGCGAAGCGAAGCACCCGCAAGAGCGAACTGGCCGCCTGATCGGGCCGGCGATCCGGCGCGACGTGCCGGCTGGCACGCTCACGCGGCGGCGCGATGCCGCAGCGCCCGGTCGCGCGGCATCCGGCGCTCGAGAAAATCGAGCACGGCATGGCCGAACAGGTCGTTGTGTTCGCCTGCGCCCGTATGGCCGGCATTCCGCACGTCCGTGTGTTCCGCATGCGGGCACAGGCTCAGGAATTCGCGCGCGCCGGCCTCGCTGACGATGTCGGAGTCGGCACCGCGCACGAGCAGCGTCGGCAGTCTCAGGCGGCGCGCGGCGGCTGCAAAGCGCGCATGGCGGCGCGTCAGGTCGCGCGGCCACGCGAGAAAATGCGGATCCCAGTGCCAGCGATATTTCCCGTCGTCGTAGCGCAGGCTGCGCGCGAGGCTTTCCTCGCTGAGCGCTTGCGGCGGATGCGCGCGATAGTGGCGGATCGCGTCGGCCGCCTCGTCCGGCGAGCCGAAACCGTCCGGCTGCCGACGCATGAACGACTGCAGGCGCAGCGCGCCGGCCGGTTCGACGAAGGGTGCGATGTTGACGAGCACGAGCGCCGCCGCGTCGACATAGCTTTCGCCGACGGCAAGCAGGCTCGTTCCTCCACCGAGCCCGGCGCCGACGAGGATCGGACGTCGGCCGTCGAACATCGCGGCCACCCGCTCGAGGTCGCGGATCATCGCGCCCTGGCTGTAGTTGCAGGTCGGCGACCAGTCGGACTCGCCATGACCGCGCGCGTCGAACGCGACTGCATGAAAGCCCGCCGCGCCGAGCAGGCGGCCCATGCCGCTCCACGCGTGCCGCGTCTGCCCGCTGCCGTGCAACAGGATGACCGGCGCGCCGTCGGGGTCGCCCCATGATCGGCCGACGAGCCGGAGCCCGTCGGTGCTCGTCCACGTATGCCGGATGCCGGTCGGCCCGGCCGCATGCGTTCGCGTCGTCATTGCGTTCTTCATGATTCGATTGCATTCGCGTCGCGGGCCGCCCTTCGTCGAGCCGCAGCGCGGCGCCCGCGATCCGTGGTCCTTGTCCACCGGCGTTCGGCTGCGACGCCGGCATGCCGTCCGTGCCGGACAGGTCTGCGCACGGTTTCGCCTACGTTCGCCGCGGCGGGCAATCGAGTCAATCGCGGCGGCCGGAATGTTCCGTACTCCGGCCGGACCAGGGCGGTGACGCACCGCTTCGCGTCACCGTCGGCGGTCGCCAGGCTAGAACCGCTTGTTGATGCCGACGATTGCGCCGACCGTCGTACCCGACACGCCGTACAGCGCGTTGTCGATCGACAGCCCGAATCGCTCGCGGCCGTGATTGTTCACCGCGCCCACCTGCATATAGAGCGAGGTCGCCTTCGACAGGAAATAGCGCGTCGTCAGCGCGCCGAGCAGCGTGTGATTGTCCGAGTCGTGCGGGTCGCGGATGTACCACAGGCCGGCGTTGATATCGAGCTGCGGCAGCGCGTAGTAGTCGAAGCCGACGTTCCAGACGTTGTTGGTGCCGCCGTTCACGACGCCGCCGGCCACCGTCGTCGGCACCTTGTAGCTCGTGAACGACCCCTTCACCGTGAAGCGGTCGAAGTGGTAGCCCGCGCCGATCATGCGGCCGAAGAACGGCTGCTGGAAGGTCGTCAGCCCGGCGGAGCCGCGGCCTGAACTCGAGTCGTACATCGCGGCGTTCACGACCAGCCCGCGAAACTCGTAGCGCGCGCTGAGCGAGTACTGCTGCCCTGCGCGATAGTCGCCCGGCACGCCGCCGAACGCATACATCGCACTGCCGGAAAACCCGGCGAACTTCGGGCTCGTATAGGTGATCGCATTCGGATTGAAGGTGCCGACGAACGTGTTGTCCGCATAGACAGAGAATGCCGTGCCGAACTGGCCCGCGTTGCGCGGATCGGACTCGTAGATCGCCAGCACGAACGGCGAATACTGCACGCCCGCCTTCAGCTCGCCGAAGTTGCCGTTGAGCGCCAGCCATGCCTGGCGGCCGAACAGATTGCCGTTGCTGTTGTCGAAGCCGCCGTTGACGACGCTGACACCGCTTTCCAGCCTGAAGCTCGCTTTCAACCCGCCGCCGAGGTCTTCCTGTCCGAACAGGCCGAAATTCGACGGTTCCAGTCCGCCGTTGATCAGGCTGAACTGCTTGCCGCGATTGGCGCCGGTCGCCGAATTGAGCGTCTTGCTGGTGAACAGCATCCCCACGTCGAGCGTGCCGTATAGCGTGACGCTACTTTGCGCCCATGACGATGCGGGCAGCAGCGCAATGCCAAGCGCGATGACTGTCTTCTTCGTGCGCAGCCCTGATGATCGGCTTACATTCATTTCGATATCCGAATTTAACGAGAGGTGGAGGAACGGTGCATATCGGGCTGCTGAAGCCTTGCAGCGATATTCAGGGCCGTCGATCGGTTCGCGATGTCCGGCGGCGGACAGGCGGTTCCGGGCTCGGCATTAATCTAACGTTCGGTAGATTGCGGTGCACGACATCGAATCTCCATTGGGTATAACCCGAGGCGAATTCGTGCTTTCGCGCGATGATCCATTGGATGAATTTCGGCGTTCCGTACTTCAACGCGTTCAAGCGAATTTGAATTTGAAAAAATCGTCCGTTCTACGGAGTAAATCGCATGGAAGCGTTTCCAGGCGGCTAACCGAAGCCGTGTTTGCGCGAGTGAAACGGGATGCCTGTGTCACCAGGCGTTTTACCCGACGGAACGATTTTTTTTCGCGCGTCTGTCGGAAACCGCAGATTCGGCGACTTGAACGGACAGGCGAATGCGCGCTGCCGGAGCGCGCGGGAATGAGGCGGGAGAGGGAATGCGGTCGGAGGCGATCCGCGGCCAGCCTGACGAGGATCAAACCGGCGATGCCCGCAGCCCGATGGTTCGTGTCGGGCAATGCCGGCGACGCAGGCGAGCGCCCGCGACGACAGCCCGGGCGGGCCGTCATCGCGAGCAGCACGAACTGCACGAAAAGCGCTTCGCGCAGCGCGCCTACTTACCCATCGGTTTTGCGAACATCATGTGCGACATGCCGCCGTCGCACGCGATCGACTGCGCGGTGATATAGCCGGCGACCGGCGACGCGAGATACACGATCAGGTCGGCGACTTCCTCCGGCTTGCCGACGCGGCTCATCGGCAGCATCGTCGCGAGTTGATCGAGAATCTCCTGCGGCACCGAGCCGCGCGCCATCGGCGTGTCGATCACGCCCGGCAACACGACGTTGACTCGCACGCCGTAGGCCGCCCATTCGTGCGCCATCTGCCGGCTGAGCGTAATGAGCGCCGCCTTGCTCGGCCCATACGCGCCGCCCTGCGAATAGCCGTGGACGCCCGCGAGCGAAGCCGTATTGACGATGGCCGCATGCGGGCTCTTCTTCAGGTGCGGCAGCGCACTGCGCGCGAGCATCAATGCGCCGTCGACGTTCACCTGGAAGCCGGCGCGCCATTCGTCGATCGGCACGTCCTCAAGCATCCCCGAGCGCACCAGCGCGGCGGTGTTGATGACGACGTCGAGCCGTCCGAAGCGCTCGACCGTGGCGGCGATGGCCGCATCGATGTCCGGCTGTTTCGACACGTCGAGACCGAGCGCGATCGCCTCGCCGTCGCTGCGCACGATCTCGCCGGCGACGCGCTCGGCGTGGCCGGCGTTCAGGTCGGCCACCGCGACGGCGCCGCCGTTCGCCGCGAACGTCTTCGCGCTGGCCTCGCCCATGCCGCTGCCCGCGCCGACCACCAGCGCGACCAGCCCCTTGATACGTGAATGGATCATCCAGTCGCTCGATGCGTCATGGCTGGATTCGGTGTTCATCGGTTGCTCCTCGTGATGTCAGGTGATGGATGGTTCGTACGCCGGCACTCAGGCGGCCGGCTGGTCCAGGACCACGGTCTTGGATTCGAGGAACGCTTCGAGGCCGCCCGTGCCGCCTTCGCGCCCGATGCCCGATTGCTTGAAGCCGCCGAAGCCGATCGAGAAATCGGTGCGCGACGCGTTGTGGCCGACCGAGCCCGCGCGCAAGCGGCGCGCAACCTGCAGCGCCCGCTCGGTGTCGTGCGTGAACACCGCGGCATTCAGGCCGAAGATCGTGTCGTTGGCCATCTCGATCGCGTGTTGCTCGCTGTCGGCCGGGATGACGGACAGCACCGGGCCGAAGAACTCGTTCTGCGCGATGCGCGAGCGGTTGTCGACGTTCGCGAACACCGTCGGTTCGAAGAAGAAGCCGCGCGTCAGACGGGCGGGACGCTTGCCGCCGATCGCGAGCCGCGCACCGTCGGACACGCCTTGCGCGACCAGTCGCTCGACCACGTCGCGCTGCGCCGCGGTCGCGAGCGGGCCCATGCTCGTCGCGTCGTCGAGCGGGTCGCCGAGCACCATGCCGCGTGCGGCCTCGACGAGCGCATCGACCATCCGATCGTGCTTCGCGCGCGGCGCGATGATGCGCGTGAGGCTGTGACAGACCTGGCCCGACAGATAACTGAAATACGGTGCGCCGAGCACCTTCGCGGCCGTTTCGACGTCGTAGTCGTCGAGTACCACGGCAGGCGATTTGCCGCCGAGTTCGAGCGTGACGCGCGCGACGCGCTCGGCCGCCACCGCGCCGATGCGCCGGCCAGCGCCGGTGGAGCCGGTGAACGTGATCTTGTCCACGCCGGGATGGCGCACGAGCGATTCGGACACGGTCCGGTCGGCCGTCAGCATGTTGACCACGCCGGGCGGCAGGCCGACCTCGTCGCAGATCTGCGCGAACAGATGGCCCGAACTCGGCGTCTCGGGCGAATTCTTGATGACGACCGTGCAGCCCGCGAGCAGGGCCGGCGCGATCTTGTAGGCAAGCAGCCCGGCCGGCCCGTTCCACGGCACGATCACCGCCACCACGCCGACCGGCTCCTGCACGCGGTAGGCCTGATGGCCCGTCACGGCGCGCGCGGGCTCGACGAACGGATAGCTGTGCGCCATTGCCGCGTACTGGCGGAACGCGCCGCTCAGGAACAGGCCGATGCGCGGCTTGGCGATCCGGTACAGCACGCCGGATTCGATGCTCCAGCCGCGCGCGAAATCGTCGTTCAACGCTTCGAGGCGGGCGGCGATCTTCTCGAGGAAGGCGCCGCGCTCGGCCGGCGACAGGTGCGGCCACGGCCCGCGATCGAAAGCATCGCGCGCGGCGCGCACGGCAGCGTCGACGTCGGCTTCGTTGGCCATCGCCGCGTGCGCGACCACGTCCTCGGTCGCGCAGTTGAGCACCGCGCAGGTGTCGGTGGAAGCAGGCGCCACCCAGCGGCCGCCGATATAGAGGCGGTCCGCGTGCGGCATGTTCAGCGAAGGATGGTTCATCGTTGACGGTTCTCCGGTTGCGTGTCGGCTTATCGGCCGGCGGCCCGCACGAACTGGCGGATCACGGTGCCGAAGTCGTCCACGTGTTCGAGGTTCAGCACGCTGTCGACGACGCGATCGACGGTCGCGGCCGGCAGCAGGCCGTCGACGAAGGTGCGGAACTTGCCGACCAGTTCTTCCGTGGTCATGTAGGTCGACGGATCCGCCGACGGCGTGCCCTTCGGGAACATCTTCTCGCCGGCGAAGACCTGGCCGCGTGCGCGCACCTCGACGCGCGACGGGCGGCTCGAAATGTCGGCCGAGATCGACTGGAAATAGGTCGGATGCGTCTTCAGCGAAACGCGGTTCATCAGCGCCATCACGGACGGGTCGAACACGACGGCCGGATCCTGCCAGCGCGGGCCCGGCGGAATGCGGTGCGCCGCAACGGCGAGCCCGTGCGAGAAACAGAACTGCGCGTCGTGCACCTCGAGAATGTCGCGGTTCGTGAAGCAGGGCAGCACATAGGCCCAGCCTTCGCCGTACGACGTGATGCTCTCGATTTCGTCGGGCTTCAGGTCGTGCTGCGTGACGATGTCGATCAGCAGGTCGAGCGGCGCGTGCATCACGCGGCAGTGCGGATAGGGCTTGAACATCTGGAAGGCGGGGAAGCGCCACGTGTCGCCGAGGTCGGCCGTGATCAGCTCGGGCGTCCAGCGATCGGTGCCGATGAAGCTCGCGTAGCCGTTGATCTCGTCGTCGAGGATGCGCAGATCGCCGCGGTGCCCGAGTTCGCCCATGTCGGCGGCTGTCAGCGCGACGTTGGTCAGGCCGCCAGCCAGCTGATACTTGATGGTTGCGGTGGGCGCGTGCGTGAACCACGCGCGCTGCGCATTCACGGGTGCCGAAGCGGCGGCGAGACCGAGCGCGTTTGCCAGCTGCGCGGCCGACAGGCGCTTGAGCTTGCCGGCCGAGGCGGTCGCGCCGAACACGGTGCTGCTGTAGCCGACGACCGACGCGGGGTTGGCGGACTTGCCGTCCTTGGTGTCGCGGTAGCCGGCCATCGCGGCGCCGAAGCGGTACGAGATCTCGTGCGACACGGCCACCGCGGCGATCAGCTCCTTGCCGGAGCGCCGGTGCACCTCGGCGGTCGCAAAGGCGCCGGGCAGCACGTACGGGCTCACGTGGCCCGGCAGCAGCACCGAGTCCGCATCGAGCGCGTTCAGCAATTCGCTGTTGGCGAACGCGGCGCCGTAGACGGTGGTACGCTCGCCGGTACCGACGATGGTCGCCTCGCCTGCGGCGCCGCCGATGCGGCGGCCCATTTCGACACCGATGCGTCCACGCGGATGATCGATACCGGCCAGTGCGACGCCCAGCGAATCGAGGATGTCGCGCTTGCATTCCTGTACGACGATGTCCGGCAGCCGCGCGGTGTCGACGCCGGCCGCGAAATCGGCCAGCTGCTGGACGATGGTGGGGGAAGTCATGTGTCTCGCTCCTCGTTCGAATGCTGTTTATGTCAGGACAAATGCGACTAGCGTTGGCTCACGTGCCGTCATGTGCAATGGCTGCGATCGAAACGTTCCGTTCTTCGAAAGTCGCGCATGGCCGCGCACGCGAGCGAATCGCCGCATGCGGGGATACCCTGATGGGAAATCGACGCATGCAAAATAGAATAACAACTGTTAGTTAGATTTGCGCAAAGACTCGATGGTCGGTAGCGCTGTTCCATTGCAGCGCGAACCGACGCACGCTTGCTTTCCCGGCGGGTCCGATGCACGCCGCCCGCCGCTCTCCCACTTCCCGGACTACGCATGAAATACGAAGATTTCCAGTTCCTCCTGTTCGATCGTCAGCCGGACGGCGTCCTGCTCGTCACGCTCAATCGTCCGGAGGTCATGAACGCGACGAACAACCGCATGCACTGGGAATTGACCAAGGTGTGGGGCGTCGCCGCCGAAGACCCGAGCGTCAAGGTCATCGTCGTGACGGGCGCGGGCGATCGCGCGTTCTCGGCGGGCGGCGATCTCGCCGTCGTCGAGGAAATGGCGGCCAGCCAGGAGGCCACGCTACGGGTGATGAAGGAAGCGTCCGACATCGTCTACAACATGCTCGCGTGCGACAAGCCGATCGTCTCCGCCATCAACGGCACGGCCGTGGGCGCCGGTCTCGTCGTCGCGCTGCTGGCCGACGTGAGCGTGATGGCGGAGGACGCGAAGCTGACCGACGGGCATGCGCGCCTCGGCGTGTCGGCCGGCGATCATGCGGCGATCGTATGGCCGCTGCTGTGCGGGATGGCCAAGGCCAAGTACTATCTGATGACGGCGGATTTCGTCGACGGCAGGGAAGCCGAGCGGATCGGGCTGGTCAGCTTCTGCACGCCGCGCGCCGACGTGCTGCCGCGCTCGCTCGCGATTGCGGCGAACCTCGCGCGCGGCAGCCAGACCGCGATTCGCGCGACCAAGAAATCGCTGAACAACTGGATGCGGCTGGCGGGCCCCATCTTCGACAACTCGCTCGCGATGGAGATGCTGTGTTTCCTCGGCGCGGACGTGAAGGAAGGCGTTGCGGCATTGCGCGGCAAACGCCAGCCCGAGTTTCCGTCGGCGCGGCTGCCGCAGTCGTAGGCGATCGAATGCCCGGGCTGCTGCCCGGCTGCTGCAGCCCTTTATCTAACTAACGATAGGTAAAAATCGCGCAAGCCGCGACCGCTTCTCGACGGCATGGCGCATACCGAAGCCGCACGCTGTTCCTGCGCATGGTGCCCGGCATTTCGAATGCGGACGCGCGGCGACGTTCCGCTGGCCTGACGAACGCTGCGATATCAACTGGAGATTTCATGACGACCGTAACTGACGCTGCACAGGCCGCGCGCGCGAAAGCGCTCGCGTGGATCGGACAAGGCACGAAGCGTCTGCTGATCGGCGGGCGATGGGTCGACGCCGCATCGGGCAAGACCTTCGAGACGATCAACCCGGCCACCGAGCAGCCGCTCTGCCGCGTCGCCGAGGCCGACAGCGCCGACGTCGACGCCGCCGTGATCGCGGCGCGCAACGCGTTCGACGCGCCGTCGTGGTCGGCGGTGTCGCCGCATGCGCGCACGCGCGCGCTGCTGAAGATCGCCGACGCGATCGAGGCCCATGTCGACGAGCTGGCCGCGATCGAATCGCTCGACAACGGCATGCCGCTGTGGTTCGCGCAGGCCGCGGCGGGCGCCACCGTGGACATCGTCCGCTACTACGCGGGCTGGTGTTCGAAGGTACTCGGCACTACGATCCCGTCGGACGGCAGCACGCTGATCTACACGCTGCGCGAGCCGCTCGGCGTGTGCGGCCAGATCATCCCGTGGAACGTGCCGATCCTGATGGCCGCGATCAAGATCGCGAACGCGCTGTGCTGCGGCAATACGGTGATCCTGAAGCCGGCCGAGCTGGCCTGCCTGACGTCGATCCGGCTCGCGGAGCTGATTCAGGACACCGACCTGCCGCCGGGCGTCGTCAACGTGCTGCCGGGCTTCGGCGCGACGGCAGGCGCGGCGCTCGCGCAGCATCCGGGCGTCGACAAGATCGCGTTCACGGGCTCGACTGCGGTCGGCAAGCAGATCGCGCGCGACGCGACGCTGAACCTGAAGAAGGTGACGCTCGAACTCGGCGGGAAGGCGCCCAACGTGGTGTTCGCCGACGCCGACCTAGAAAAGGCCGTGCAGGCCGCGGTGAAGACGTTCTGCGGCAACTCGGGCCAGGTGTGCTCGGCCGGCACGCGCCTGTTCGTGCAGGAAAGCATCCATGAGCAGGTGGCGGAGCGCGTCGCGCAGCTGGCGGCCGGGTGGAAGGCCGGCGACCCGTTCGCGGCCGACACGAAGATCGGCCCGCTGATCTCGGCGACGCAGCGCGAGCGTGTCCGCTCGTACATCGGCGTGGGCCGCGAAGGCGGTGCGACCTTGCGGCTCGGCGGCGAGCCGTGGCGCGGCGCCGGCTATTTCGTCGAGCCGACGATCTTCGACAACGTGCGCAACGGCATGCGGATCGCGCAGGAGGAGATCTTCGGGCCGGTGCTGTCGATCATCCCGTTCCGCGACGAGGACGATGCGGTGCTGCAGGCCAACGACACGACCTACGGGCTCTCTGCCGCGGTCTGGACGCGCGACGTCGCGCGCGCGCACAAGGTGGTACGCGCGCTCAAGGCCGGGCGGCTGTGGATCAACACCTTCGGCGAGTCCGATCCGGCGATGGCGTTCGGCGGATACAAGCAATCGGGCTGGGGCCGCGAATTCGGCCAGGAATCGATCGACGCCTATACGCAGACGAAGTCGATCATGCTGCGCATGTGAACTTCGGCATCCGGAACATCTTCAGGAGACACCATCAACATGAACATTCCGCATTTCGTGTCGGGCACCAAGCAGCTGCTGATCGGCGGGCAGTGGGTCGAGCCGGCCGGCGGCGAGCGCGTCGAGGCCATCAACCCGGCCACCGGCGAGGTGCTGTGCCATATCGCGCAGGGCAGCGCGCAGGACGTCGATCGCGCGGTGGCCGCGGCGCGCCGCGCGTTCGAAGGACCGTGGAGCCGCTTCACGCCGCACGAGCGGCGCAAGCTGCTGCTGCGCGTGCACGACGCGATCCTCGATCACTTCGACGAGCTCGCGCTGATCGAGACGCTCGACATGGGCGCGCCGCTCGCGCGCACGCGCGGCTACAAGGAATGGCTGTCGCAGCTGCTGCAGTTCTACGCATCGCAAACGGGCGCGGGTGCGGTGGAAACGCCGCCGATGTCGATCGCGCCGAACTTCACCGCGCTCAAGCAGCTGATGCCGGTCGGCGTGGTCGGCGGCATCATCCCGTGGAACGGCCCGCTGATGGGGATGTGGTGGATCTACGGCCCCGCGCTGGCGACCGGCTGCACGGCCGTGCTGAAGCCGGCCGAGGATGCGTCGCTGTCGTCGCTGCGCGTGTCCGAGCTGATGATGGAAGCGGGCGTGCCCGACGGCGTGATCAACGTCGTGACCGGCTACGGCAAGGACGTCGGCCAGGCGCTGGCCGAGCATCCGGACGTCGATCGCGTCGCCTTCACGGGCTCGGTCGGCACCGCGCAGGCGATCGTGCGCGCGTCGGCCGGCAACCTGAAGCGGCTGCAGCTCGAACTCGGCGGCAAGTCGCCCGACATCGTGTTCGCCGATGCCGATCTCGACAAGGCCGTGCCCGGCGCGGCGATGGGCGTGTTCACGAATACCGGCCAGGTGTGCGTGGCCGGCACGCGGATCTTCGTGCAGCGCGCGATCCACGACGAATTCGTGCAGCGCATGGCCGCGTTCGCCGGCACGATCCGCATCGGCGACGGCCGCGATCCCGACACGCAGATCGGCCCGCTGATTTCCCAGCGCCAGCTCGAACGCGTGATGCATTACGTGGACGTCGGCGGCAAGGAGGCCCGGCTCGTGCACGGCGGCGGGCGTCCGGACGGCGCGCCGGCCGGCGGGTTCTTCATCGAGCCGACGGTGTTCGCCGACGTGCGCAACGACATGACGATCGCGCGCGAGGAGATCTTCGGGCCGGTCGCCTCGGTGATTCCGTTCGACACGATCGAGGACGCGCTGCGGCTCGCGAACGATACGCCGTACGGGCTCGCCGGCGGCGTATGGACCAGCAGCCTGTCGACCGCGCACCGCGTCTCGCAGGGGATTCGCTCGGGCACCGTGTGGGTCAACTGCTATGGCGTGATCGATCCGGCGGTGGGTTTCGGCGGCACGAAGATGAGCGGCTACGGCTGGAAGGGCGGCAAGGAGCACGTCGAGAGCTTCCTGTACCCGAAGGCCACCTATATCAATCTGGTCTGAGCCGGCACGGCGCCGCGTCACGACCGCATTCCCGCAGGCACAGGAGACACAAGACATGAAAGGCGTGGTTTTCAGAGGCGAACGCAGGCTGGAAATTCTCGATTTCGACGATCCGACGCCCGGCCCCGCCGATGCCGTGATCGAAATGAAGGCGTCGGGCATGTGCGGCAGCGACCTGCATTTCTACCGCAACAAGCCGGCCGACGTGATCCGCTCGCTGGGCTTCAAGGATCTCGCGTCGCGCGGCATGTCGGAGGACACGCCGATCATCGGCGGTCACGAGCCGTGCGGGCGGATCGTCGCGGTCGGTTCGGCCGTCGATCCGCGCGCATTCAAGGTCGGCGATCGCGTCGCGGTGTTCCACTACGAAGGCTGCATGCACTGCGATCACTGCCGTACCGGCTGGACGCAGATGTGCAGCCACGGCGCGGATATCCACGGCGTGATCAAGCACGGCGGCCACGCGCACTACATGAAGGTGCCCGCGACCTCGCTGGTCCATCTGCCCGACGAAGTGTCGTACGCCACCGGCGCCGCGATTTCCTGCGGCACCGGCACGGCGTGGGGCGCGCTGCTGCGCCTCGGCATCAGCGCGCGCGACACGCTCGCGGTGTTCGGGCTGGGCCCGGTCGGCCTGTCGGCCGTGCAGCTGGCCGCAGCGATGGGCGTCGAGGTGATCGGCGTCGATATCGCGGCCGATCGCGTCGCGCGCGCGAAGGATTTCGGCGCGGCCCACGCGATCGACGGCAGCCGGCAGGACCCGATCGAGGAGATCCAGAAGCTCACCGGCGGCCTCGGCGTGACCTGCGCGATGGATTGCGCGGGCGGCGACGTGCCGAAGCAGCAGGCGGTGCGCAGCACGCGCCCGTGGGGGCGGATCGCGCTGGTGGCCGTGGGCGGCAACCTCAACGTCGACGGGATGAAGGACGTGATCGGCAAGCAGCGCACGATCCTCGGCTCCTATACGTTCTCCGAGGTCGGGATGAAGGACTGCATCCACTTCGTCGCCGATCATGGCGTGGACGTCGACAAGCTGTTCACCGATCGCTGGCAGCTCGAGCAGGCCGACGAGGCCTACCGGCAATTCGACGCGCAGGCGGGCGGCAAGGGCGTGTTCGTGTTCTGAGCGCACCGTCGCGAGACACGTCGAGAGACGAGGAGACAGAAGCATGGCGAGATTCGAACGCCAGGGGATCGAGGATCCGATGGCCACGCTGTGCCGGATGGCACTGCAGACGCAGTACGACGACCTGCCGGCCGGCGTGGCGCGCCATGCGCGGCAGACGCTGCTCGACGCGATGGGCGTGACCATCGGCGGCTCGGCGATGGAGGGCATTCCGGAGATCGTGTCGCTCGTCAAGGAGCGCGGCGGCAATCCGCAGACGCCGCTGCCGTTCTACGGCGGCCGCGTGCCGGCGCACGAGGCGGCGCTCGCGATGGGCCCGATGCCGCGCGCGATGGATTGCGGCGATCTGCACGAGGAAGCCGGGCACGTGACCGAATACGTGGTACCGACGCTGCTGGCTGCCACCGGTCTGCGCGGCAAGGTATCGGGCAAGGAATTCCTCGCGGCGATGGCCGTCGGACAGGAGATCCTGGTGCGGCTCGGCACCGCGTACAAGGTGATCAACCGCGCGATCAAGCACCACGAATGCGGCGGCCATTACATCTTCGGCGCGGTGGCGGCCGTCGGCAAGCTGCTCGGGCTGACGCAGGATCAGCTCGAAAACGCGCAAGGCATCGCGCGGACCATGACGCAGCCCAATACGATGGGCATCTATTCGCCGGCCACGCTGATGGTGCGCATGCATCACGGGCTGGTCAGCCAGGCCGCCATCACGTGCTGCCAGCTGGCCCAGCGCGGCATCACCGGGCCGCGCGCCGAGGTGCTGACCGGGCCGAAAGGGTATCTGGGCACCGCGCGCTGGGAGACCGATCCCGACTTCATCCTGCATGCGCTCGGCGAGCACTGGGAGATGGAGAACATCATCACCAAGGGTTACAGCGCGTGCTACTTCTCGCATTCGTCGATCGACGCGATTCGCGAACTGATGCACGCGCACCGCTTCGGCGCGGCGGAGATCGCCGGCATCCATATCGAGACCTCGACGCCGGGCTGGCGCGCGGTGTGCGAGCCGCAGGACAAGAAGTGGCATCCGGTCACGGTGCCGGAGTGCCAGTTCAGCTTGCCGTACGTCGTGGCCATCGCCGCATTCGACGACAAGGTGTTCCTCGAGTCGTACAGCGAAGCCGCGCGCCGACGGCCCGAGGTGCGCGAGCTGATGACGCGCATCGCGGCCGCGGAAAACCCCGAGGTGTCCGACTGGGGCGCGCGCATGACCGTGACGCTGCATGACGGGCGCGCGCTCGCGAAAGAGTGCGTGTACGTGAAGGGCCATCCGCGCAATCCGTTCACGGAGCAGGACTTCATCGCCAAGTTCAGGCTGTGCGTGCCGTACTCGGCGATCGAGCTGCCGCAGCAGACGGTCGATCGGATGATCGACGACATCCTGCATCTCGACGAGGTGGACGACGTCGCGGCGGTGTTGCTCGATCCGCTCGTGCCGTCCGGGGAGGAATCGGCGGTCCGCCCGGCTTCGCCGGACCGCACCTGCCCCGCATGATTTTTCATGGCCCGCGCGAGAGCCGGGCCATTTACCATTCATCATCCAGGAGACTTTCATGACCTTCACCCGCGAGACCCGCTCAGTCGCGCCGGACAACTGCCCGCCGCTCGAGCAAGCGGTGGTGCGTTTCATCCAGGAACTGAAATACGAGCATCTCGACGCGCGCGCGCTGGCCGGCGTCAATCGCCTGATGCGCGACCAGATCGCATTGCAGGTCGGCATTTCGAAAATGCCGTGGTCCGAGCAGCTGCTCGCCTACGCGAAGGCCGGGCAGCGTCCGGGCAAAAGCCGCGTGAGTGCGTCGGCGCTGACGATGAGCGCGGCCGATGCCGCGTTCGTCAACGGTTCGTACGGGCACGGCTTCGAGTACGACGACGCGCACGGCCCGAGCTACAGCCATCCCGGCAGCTGCGTGATTCCGGCCGCGCTCGCGATCGGCGAGGAACTCGGCGCATCGCTCGAAGAGGTGATCGTCGCGATGGTGGCCGGCTACGAAGTCTATGCGCGCATCGGCCTGCTTGCCGCGCCCGAACTGCTGCAGCGCGGCTATCACCCGCACGCGACGCTGTCCAACTTCGGCGCGGCGGCCGTGGCGGCCAAGCTGCGCGGCTTCGACGCCGAGACGACGCTGCATGCGCTGGCGATCGCGCTGAGCCACGTGTCGGGCACGACCGAATACACGTCGACCGGCGGCTCCATCAAGCGCATCCACGCGGGCATCGGCACGCGCAACGGAATGGCGGCGGCCGACATGGCGCATGCCGGCATCACGGGCCCGCGTGCGTTCCTGAGCGGCAACAAGGGCTTTTTCCGGACCTTCCTGCAGCGCACGGCCGGCGACAACGCAGAGCGGCGCTTCGACCTGGACCGTCCGTTCGAGATCGGCACCGTGTGGCTCAAGGCGTATTGCGCGTGCTACTGCACGCACGCGTACATCGACGCGCTGCGGCCGTTCGCGGCGCGCCGCGACGAAATCGCCGACATCCACCTGAAAATCACGCCGCACTTCAACGTCGTCGTCGGCACGGCCAACGTCAATGCGTATACGCCGAAGAACATCGAGCACGTGCAGTTCAGCCTGCCGATCCAGGCGGCGTTCACGCTGCTCGGCAAGGGCAACGGCTATCCGGTCCATCGCGACTACCTGGTCGGCAAGATCGACATGGCACCCGTGATCGAGATCGCGCGCAGCATCCGCATCAGCGAGGCGCCCGAGCTGGAGAAACAGTATCCCGGCAAGTTCGTCGCCGACGTGAGCGTCACGTTCAAGGACGGGCGCACCGAGCATGTGTTCGTCGGCGATCCGATCGGCACCGACACGAACCCGATGCCGGAGCACGAGCAGGATGCGAAGTTCATGGACCTGACGACCGACGTGCTGGGCGTCGAACGCGCGCGTGCGCTGCTGGCCGCGCTCCGTGAGCTGAATCCGGCGACGAAGGCGGCGGAGCTGACTGCCATGTGGGCGGTGGAAGGCTGAGCGGGGCGGTCGTCCGGAGCGGTGTGTGCGTTCCGGGCGGCCGCTGTCGTGATTCGATACGATGCAAGACAACGGGCGGCGCCGGAATACCGGACGCCGCCCGTTTTTTTCATCGGCCTGCGGATTCGAGGCCGACGCCAGCGAGCCGCTAAGCCTATCGCGCCGGCTTCCGCTCGCTTGCGACGATCGCCTCGGCCGCGCGGATCACGGGGAGGTCGACCATGCGGCCGTCGAGGCTGAACGCCGCGCCGCCGTGCTTCGCGGCTTCGTCGAGCACGCGGCGCGCCCACGCATGCTCTTCGTCCGAATAACCCATCGCATCGTTCACGCCGCCGACCTGCGCGGGGTGGATGCACAGCTTGCCGCCGAAGCCGAACGCGCGTGCACGCTGCGCGTCCGCGGCCAGCCGTTGCGCGTCGTCGGTGCCTGTCGTCACGCCGTCGATCGGCGCGGGCAGCTGCGCGCGACGCGACGCGGCCACGAGCGCGTTGCGCGCGAACGCCAGCTCCGGCTCGTCGGGCGATGCACGCATGCCGAGATCGAGCTGGAAGTCGAGATGGCCGAACGCGAGACGCACGACCTGCGGATCGCGCGCGAGCGCATCGGCCGCATCGAGCCCGGCCAGCGACTCGATCAGCGCGACGAGGCGCGCCGCCTCGCCGAGTTGCTGCGCGACGCGGCGCAGCGCTTGCGCGTCTTCCGATTTCGGCAGCATCACGGCGACGCCTTGTGCGGTCCAGTCGCGCAGCAACGCGAGATCCGCGTCGTGCCACGGCGTGCCGACGGCGTTCACGCGCACCACGGTGCGCGCGCGCTGCTCGGGCGTGAACTGCGGCAGATGCTGCGCGAGCTGCGCGCGCGCGTTGTCCTTGCTGCCTTCGGGCACCGCGTCCTCGAGGTCGATGACGATGCAGTCGGCGGCCGTATCGAACGCCTTCGCAAAGCGCTCGGGACGCGTGGCGGGCACGAACAGCAGGCTGCGCGCATGCAGCACGGGGGAAGGGGAAGTCGTCATGGCTCAGATCACGCCGTCGGCGCGCAGTTGTTCGATATCGGCGTCGCTGCGCCCCAGTTCGCGCAGGATCGCCGTGCTGTGTTCGCCGAGCGCGGGCACCGGATCCATGCGCACGTCGAAGCTGTCGATCGTGGCGGGCGGCAGCAGCGCCTGCAGTTCGCCGGCCGGCGAACCGACGGTGCGAAAGCGGCCGCGCGCATGCAGTTGCGGGTGCGTCCACAGATCGCCGACCTGGTTGACCGCGGCATTCGCGATCTGCGCTTCGTCGAGCCGCGCGATCACGTCCTGCGCGGTGAGATCGGCAAACACCTGCTCGATCACGGCCTTCAGGCTCGCGCGGTTCTCCGAGCGGCGCACGTTCGCGTCGAAGCGCGGGTCGGTCGCGAGGTCGGGGCGGCGCAGCACGATATCGCAGAACACCTTCCACTCGCGCTCGTTCTGCAGGCCCAGCATCACGACGCGGCCGTCGCCGGCCGTAAACGGCCCGTACGGGTAGATGGTCGCGTGCGCCGCGCCGTTGCGGCCGGGCGGCTGCTGGCCGTCGTACGCGTAGTACATCGGAAAACCCATCCACTCGGCGAGCGCCTCGAGCATCGAGATTTCCACGTGCGAGCCTTTGCCCGTGACGCCGCGCTGCAGCAGCGCACTGAGGATGCCCGTGTACGCGTACATGCCGGCCGCGATGTCGGCGATCGAATTGCCGGCCTTGCAGGGTTCGTCGGGCGTGCCGGTGATCGACAGGAACGCGGCCTCGCTCTGGATCAGCAGGTCGTAGGCTTTCTTGTCGCGATACGGGCCGTCGCCGCCGTAGCCCGAGATGTCGCAGACGATCAGGCGCGGATATTTGGCATGCAGCGCGTCGAACGACAGCCCCATGCGCGCGGCGGCGCCCGGTGCGAGGTTCTGCACGAGCACGTCGGCCTGGGCGACGAGCTCGCCGAGCACGTCCTGCGCAGCGGCTTGCTTCAGGTCCAGCGTGAGGCTTTCCTTCGAGCGGTTGGTCCAGACGAAGTGCGACGCGAGGCCGCGCGTGCGGTGATCGTAGGCGCGCGCGAAATCGCCGACGCCGGGCCGCTCCACCTTGATCACGCGCGCGCCGAGATCGGCGAGCTGGCGCGTGCAGAACGGCGCGGCGATCGCGTGTTCGAGCGTGACGACGGTCATCCCGCTCAGCGGGCCGGGTTGTGCTTGGCGAGCTTGCATGGTCGGGTCGCTATTCCAGTTCGATGCTGGCCTGCATGGCCAGCTGTCCTTGCGGGCCGCGCGCCCACACGCGCGCGGTATGGCCTTCGAGCTTGCCGTTCACCGTGAACGGCGCGGTGTCGAACAGCGGGCTGACCGCCTTGAAGTCGAAGGCGCGGATCGTCTTGCCGGGGTGCCTGCGGCGCAGTTCCTCCATCAACAGCATCGCGATCAGCGGGCCGTGCACCACCAGGCCCGGATAGCCTTCTTCGTGCATCGCGTACGGCCGGTCGTAGTGGATCCGGTGGCCGTTGAAGGTGAGCGCGGAAAAGCGCATCAGCAGCACCGGATCGGGGATGACGATGCGCGAATACTGTTCGTCGGTCGGCGCCGGCTGCGGGGCAGGCGTCGGCGTGCCGGCCGCGGCGGGCGGCGGCGCGTCGCGATAGACGATGTCCTGTTCTTCGCGGATCGCCACGCCTTGCGCGTCGCCGATCTCGTGCAGCACGGTCACGAACACGAGCTGGCCGCTGCGGCCGGATTTGCTCTGCACGTTCGCGATCGTGGAGCGGCGCTGTATCGGCGTATCCACGGCAAGCGGACGCAGGAACTGCAGCCGTCCGCCGGCCCACATGCGGCGCGGCAGCGCGACCGGCGGCAGGAAGCCGCCGCGCCGCGGATGACCGTCGATGCCGATGTTCGACTGCCGCTCGCCGGGCAGGAAGTACAGCCAGTGCCACAGCGGCGGCAGGGCATCCGGCAGCGCGGACGCATCCGAGTAGTCCAGCGTAGCTTGCAGGAGCCGGATCGGCGCCTGGGTAATCCGGTCCGCGCTTTCTTCGCTGCGGCCGACCCACGCGTCGAATGATTCGGGTTGTTCGACACTCATGTCGTTTCGCGCTCTTGAAATGTGAAGTGTCGTGAAGGCTGCAAGGGCTCGCGCAAGCGTGCCGTTGCAGCCGTTCCCGTCAGAGTTCGCCGACCAGTTCCGGCACGAGCGTGAACAGGTCGCCGACGAGGCCATAGTCGGCCACGCTGAAGATCGGCGCTTCCGGATCCTTGTTGATCGCGACGATCACCTTCGAATCCTTCATGCCGGCCAGATGCTGGATCGCACCCGAGATGCCCACCGCGATGTACAACTGCGGTGCGACGATCTTGCCGGTCTGGCCGACCTGGTAGTCGTTCGGCACGTAGCCGGCGTCGACTGCCGCGCGCGATGCGCCGAGCGCTGCGCTCAACTTGTCAGCCAGCGGCTCCAGCACCTTCGTGTAGTTCTCGCCGCTGCCCAGACCGCGGCCGCCCGACACGATGATCTTCGCGCTGGTGAGCTCCGGACGGTCCAGCTTCGTCACTTCACGGCTCACGAACTGCGACTTGCCGGCGTCTGCCGCCGCTTCGATCTTCTCGACCGCCGCGCTGCCGCCTTCCGCTGCAACCGGATCGAAACCCGTCGCACGCACCGTGATGACCTTGATCGGGTCGCTCGACTGCACCGTCGCGATCGCGTTGCCCGCGTAGATCGGGCGCTCGAACGTGTCGGCACTGTCAACCGCCGTGATGTCCGAAATCTGCGCAACGTCCAGCTTCGCGGCGATACGCGGCGCGATGTTCTTGCCGTACGCAGTCGCCGGCGCGAGGATGTGCGAGTAGTCCTTCGCAATGTTCAGCGCAGTCGCTTCGACGTTTTCCGCGAGGCCTGCTTCGAGCTGCGGCGCATCGGCCAGCAACACCTTCGACACACCTGCGATCTTCGCTGCGGCATCGGCCGCCGCTTGCGCGTTGTGGCCCGCGACCAGCACGTGAATGTCACCGCCGATCTTCGCGGCCGCCGCCACCGTGTTCAGCGTCGCGGCCTTGATCGACGCGTTGTCGTGTTCTGCGATCACCAGAATCGTCATTTCTTTCCGCTCCCTCTTACAGCACCTTGGCTTCGGTCTTCAGCTTCTCGACCAGCGTCTTCACGTCCGGCACCTTCACGCCGGCCGCGCGCTTCGGCGGCTCGGCCACCTTCAGCGTCTTCAGACGCGGCGCGACGTCCACACCGAGGTCTTCCGGCTTCACGGTTTCCAGCGGCTTCTTCTTCGCCTTCATGATGTTCGGCAGCGTCACGTAGCGCGGCTCGTTCAGGCGCAGGTCGGTCGTCACGACCGCCGGCAGCGTCAGCGACAGCGTTTCCGCGCCGCCGTCGACTTCACGTGCGACCGTTGCCTTGCCGTCCGCGATCGTGACCTTCGACGCGAACGTCGCTTGCGGCAGGCCCGCCAGCGCGGCCAGCATCTGGCCCGTCTGGTTCGAATCGTCGTCGATTGCCTGCTTGCCGAGGATCACCAGTTGCGGCTGTTCCTTGTCGACCAGCGCCTTCAGGATCTTCGCGACGGCCAGCGGCTCGACGCTGTCGTTCGACTCGACGAGGATCGCGCGATCCGCGCCGATCGCCAGCGCCGTGCGCAGCGTTTCCTGCGCTTGCGTCACGCCCACCGACACCGCGATCACTTCGGTCGCGACGCCCGCTTCCTTCAGGCGCACCGCTTCTTCCACCGCGATTTCGTCGAACGGGTTCATCGACATTTTCACGTTCGCGATATCGACACCGGATTGATCGGACTTCACGCCGACCTTCACGTTTGCGTCGACCACGCGCTTGACGGGTACGAGAATCTTCATGAAAAGGTTTCCTTCGGAAATCAGTAGGAACGGGGCAGTTGCAGCACGTGCTCGGCTACGTGGCCCAGAATCATGTTGGTGGAGATCGGCGCGACCTGGTACAGGCGCGTTTCTCGGAATTTGCGCTCGACGTCGTATTCGCAGGCGAAACCGAACCCGCCGTGCGTCTGCAGGCAGGCATTCGCCGCTTCCCAGCTCGCCTTCGCGGCCAGGTACTTGGCCATGTTGGCCTCGACACCCGCGTTCTGGCGCGCGTCGATCTTCTCGCACGCGCGCCAGCGCATCAGGTTCGCGGCTTCCAGCTCGATGAACGATTCGGCCAGCGGAAACTGGATCCCCTGGTTCTGCCCGATCGGGCGGCCGAACACCTTGCGCTCGATCGCATAGTCGCGCGCCTTCTCCAGGAACCAGTAACCGTCGCCGATGCACTCGGCGGCGATCAGCGTGCGTTCGGCGTTCAGGCCGTCGAAGATCACCTTCAGCCCCTTGCCCTCGGTGCCCAGCAGCGCGTCTTCCGGCAGTTCGAGATTGTCGAAGAACAGTTCGTTGGTCTCGTGATTGACCATGTTGAGAATCGGGCGCACGGTGAGGCCGTTGCCGATCGCCTTGTCCAGCTCGACGATGAAGCACGACAGGCCGTCGCTCTTCTTCTGCACCTGGTCCAGCGGCGTGGTGCGCGCGAGCAGGATCAGCAGGTCGCTGTGCTGCACGCGCGAGATCCAGACCTTCTGGCCGTTGATGACCCAGCGGCCGTCCTTCTTCACGGCAGTGGTCTTGAGCTTGGTGGTATCGCTGCCGGTGGTGGGCTCGGTCACGCCCATCGACTGCACACGCAGTTCGCCCGACGCGATGCGCGGCAGGTAACGCCGCTTCTGCGCTTCGGTGCCGCTGAACACGATGGTGTTCATCACGTACATCTGGCCGTGGCAGGCGCCGGAATTGCCGCCGGAACGGTTGATCTCTTCCATGATGACCGACGCTTCCGCCATCGACAGGCCAGGGCCGTCGTATTCCTGCGGGATCAGCGCGGCCAGCCAGCCGGCCTGCGTAAGCGCGGTGACGAACGCCTCGGGATACCCGCGCTCCTCGTCGATCTTGCGGTGGTATTCGGCCGGAAACTGGCTGCACAGGCCGCGCACCGCGTCGCGGATTTCCTGGTATTGGTCGGGGGCGGAAAAAATGGAGGCGCTCATGAATCCTGTCTCGTTTTTGGCTTGAGTTAGGTCCATAATAAGTTTTGATGGATTCGTTAAAAAATAGAATTTTTTGATCGATGTATCAGTTTTCGGTATCGAGGACTCTGCGATGGATCTCAAGCAACTGCGCGCCTTCGTCACCGTGGCCGAGACCGGCAACGTCACGCGTGCGTCGACCCTGCTGAATCTCGTGCAGCCGGCCGTATCGCGCCAGCTGCGCCTGCTCGAGGAGGACATGGGCACCGAGCTGTTCGAGCGCGGCCGTCACGGCATGCAGCTCACGCCGTCGGGCAAGACGATGCTCGAGTACGCGCGGCGTATCCTCAACGAGGTGGCTCGCGCCAAGGCCGAGATTCAGCCTACCGACGGGCCGGTTGCCGGCATCGTCAGCATCGGCCTGCTGGCCAGCACGTCGGACCTGCTGGCCACGCGGCTGGCGAGCGAGGTGGCGCGGCGTTACCCGCACATCCGCCTGCGGCTCACGATCGGTTACGCGGGGCACCTGCAAGACTGGCTCGAAGCTGGCGACGTGGACGCCGCGCTGTTGTACGGGCAGAAGGAAACGCCCGCGCTGCACGTCAAGGCGCTGATCGAGGAAAACCTGTGGGCGGTAGCGGCGCCATCCGCCGGGCTGTCGCGCAAGCGGCCGCTCGCGTTGTCGCTCGTGGCGAGCGAGCCGTTCATCCTGCCGTCCGCGCCGCAGGGCCTGCGCGCGGCGATCGAGCACGCGGCGGCCGAGGCCGACGTGACGCTGCGGGTCGTCACCGAAACCAATGCGCTGAGCGTGCAGAAGGACCTGGTCGCGCAAGGCCACGGCTGGACGATCCTGCCGGCCGTCGGCGTCACGCGGGAAGTCGAGCAGGGCACGCTGTGCGCGGCGCCGCTCGCGGCCCCGGGCATCAAGCGCACGATCGTGCTGGCCGCGCCCAGCAGCCGGCAGGCCACGGCGCCGGTGCGGTGTGTGGTGGGTGTGCTGCTCGACTGCGTGAAGGCCACGTTCGACGAGGGCCACTGGCCCGATGCGCGCTGGCTGGGCTAGGGCCCGCGCAAGCCCGTCATTGGCGTGAACGGGCCCGGGGAACTAGAGCCGTTCCAGCAATTGCCGCCTCATGAGCTTGCCGTTGCTATTGAACGGCAGTTTGTCGACGGGGATGATGCGCGCCGGATGCTTGTACGGCGCGAGTTGTTCGCGCAAGTACCGGCGCAACGCGCTTTCGTCCAGCGGATGCGCGGCATCGAGCTCGACGAATGCGATGACGGCCTCGTTGCCGTCCGTCTCTTTCTGCCCGACGACGGCCGAGTTCAGGATGCCCGGGAAGCGGTTGAGCGCCTGTTCCACTTCGCCCGGATACACGTTGAACCCGGAGCGGATGATCATCTCCTTGAGTCGCCCGACGATGAACAGCGCGCCGTCGTCGTGCAGTTCGCCCAGATCGCCCGATGCGTACCAGCCGCCATCGCGCATCACGTCGGCGGTGGCCTGCGGGTCGCGGAAATAGCCGGGCATCAGGCCCGTGCCGCGCAGCCAGATTTCACCGCGCGCGCCGGCGGGCAACGTCCGGCCGGTGGCGGGATCGACAATGCGCAACTCCGCGCCCGGGAAGGCGTAGCCCGCGCTGGTGTCGCCGCGCGTTTCGCCGAGGCGGGTGGCGTGCAGCGAACCCGCGTATTCCGACAGGCCATAACCGTGATGCAGCGTCTGCGCGAACAACGCCTCGACCTGCTGCTTGAGCGCCAGGTCGAGCGGCCCGGCGCCGGCGTAGAGATAGCGCAGGCAGGGCGCCTCGGGTCGGACGATGCCTTGCTCCGCGCAATATCGCAGCAGCCGGGAGAACAGCATCGGCGGCCCCTGTACCTGGCTCACGCGCCGGTGTGCCAGCGCGTCGAACAACTCCGCCGGTTCGAACTGCGGCCGCATTTCCAGTGCCGCGCCCGCGTGCAGCGATGCCAGCAGCACCGTGCCGAGGCCGAAGATGTGCGTCATCGGCGCATACGCGTAGACGCGGTCGTCGGGGCCGAGCGCGCGCGATTCGGCCGATACACGTGCGAAATGCAGCACACCGCGGTGGGTCATCATCACACCCTTGGGCGCGCCGGCGGTCCCGGACGTGAAGATGACGGCCGCCACGTCGCTCGCCAGCGGTTCCGGCTCGATGCGCGCCGCCACGTGCACGGCACTGCGCGCGAGGCCGTTCACGCACGACGGGCGGGCTTCGTGCCGCGCCGCATGCGCGCCGGCCGCCGGCGAAACGCCTGACGTGAAGTACAGCACGCGCGCATCGGCCTTGCCCGCGAACGCGTCGACTTCGCCCGGCGCCATGCGCGCATTGACGCCGCACGACCACGCGCCGACGCGGCTGCACGCGATCAGCAGCGCGGCATGTTCGGCGCAGTTCTCGGCCACGACCAGCACGCGGTCGCCGCTGCGTACGCCGTCGTCCCGCAGTTCGCGTTCGAGCGCATCGGCCAGCGCGCCGACGTCCGCATAGCTCAGGCTGCGGTCGGGGAGATGGATGAACGGGCGCGCGGGGGCCTCGGACAGCCAGCGATCCAGCAGTTCATGAATGCGTGCGGTCATGCTCGATGCTCCTCGTCCCTTACTGCGATACGCATGCGACGGCTGGCCGGCTCAGGCGAAGCGCATCAGGTCGTCCACGTCGGCACGCGTGGTGCGGAACTGGTTGACCGGATGCGCGTCTTCCGCGTAGCCAAACGAGATGCCGCAAATCATGTGCTGCGTATCGGGAATGTCGAAATACTCGCGCACGAACCGGGCATGACGCGCCAGCGCGCCCTGCGGCGTAGTCGCCACGCCGTGCGCATAGGCCGCGATCAGGAACGACGACACGAAGCCGCCGGCATCGACGAGCGCATAGGGGCCCAGTTCCGCCGGCACCGTGATGATCGCCACGTGCGGCGCATCGAACATGCGGAAGTTGCGGAACGCCTGCTCGGCGCTGCGCTCGGTGTCCTTCGGGCCGATACCCAGCGACGAATACAGCGCAATGCCCGCGCCGCGCCGGCGTTCGCGGTAAATGCCTTCATAGCTCGGCGGGAAGGGCAGGTCCGATTCGTTTTCCGGATGATCGTTGACCCGCTGCATCAGCGCCTGCCGAAAACGTTCGGTGCTCTCGGGCGTTTCGGTGATGACCAGTTGCCACGGTTGCACGTTGCACCACGAAGCCGAGCGGCCAGCCATGCCGACGATGCTGCGGATCAGTTCGAGGTCCAGCGCCTGGTGCAGGTACGCGCGGCAGGTCGAGCGGCCGCTCGTCAGGCGATCCAGCGCCGCGAGTTCGGGAGAGGGCGATGTCATATGTACAGTCCTTGCCAGTGCCCGGCCCGCGCGCTGCGAGGCGCGACGGGCGCGGGCGGAAAACGGCGGCGAGCAGCGCGCCGGCGCTGCTCGTCCACGTCAGATGAACGTCTGCTGCACGCGCAACGCATCGATACGCGCGTCGGGCAGCCAGTCGCGCAGCGCGGCGATCGCGTTGTCGGTCGTCGGCGCCGCGGGCGGTTCGGGTTGGGCCGCGGGCGTACGCGAAAAGCGCGGGCCGGGCGCCGGATGCGTGACGCCGTTCAGGTCGACGAAGGTGCCGCGCGCCTTCACGTGCGGATGGTCGGGCGCTTCGTCGAAGTCGAGCACGGGCGCCACGCACACGTCGAGATGGCCGAGCAACTGCGCCCACTCGTCGCGCGTGCGCTCGCGGAATTTCGCGGCGAGTACCTGCTTTGCTTCCGGCCATTGCGCGCGGTCCATCTGCGCCTGCAGCGCCGGATGGTCCTGCAGCCCGAGCTGTTCGAGCAGCAGCCGGTAGAACTTGCCCTCGATGGGCCCGACGCTCACGTACTTGCCGTCGGCGCACGCATATACCTCATAGAACGGCGCGCCGGAGTCGAGCAGGTTCGTGCCGCGCGCCTTGTCGAGCATGCCGGCCGCATGCAGGCCCATCGTCACCGTCATGATCGACGCGACGCCGTCGACCATCGCCGCATCCACGACCTGGCCGCGCCCGGAGCCGCGCGCTTCGAGGATGCCGGCGAGCAGCCCGAAGGCGAGGTAGAGCGAGCCGCCCGCATAGTCGCCGAGCACGTTCAGCGGCGGCGTCGGCGCTTGCCCGGCGCGGCCCATCGCATGCAGCGCGCCGGTGACCGAAATGTAGTTCAGGTCGTGCCCGGCCACCTGCGACAGCGGGCCGTCCTGCCCCCATCCGGTCACGCGTCCGTACACGAGGCGCGGATTGCGCGCGAGGCAGGGCTCGGGCCCGAGGCCGAGGCGCTCCATCACGCCGGGGCGAAAGCCCTCGATCAGGCCGTCTGCTTGCTCGACCAGTTCGAGCACCATCTCGACGGCGGCGGGATCCTTCAGGTCGATGCGCACCGACTTGCGATTGCGCAGGCCGAGGTCGAATTCGACGGGGCGCGGCGCGCCGAGCCCCGACGGTTCCTTGCGGTCCACGCGGATCACGGTTGCGCCAAGATCGGCGAGGAACATCGCGGCCAGCGGGCCGGGGCCGATGCCCGCGATCTCGACGATCCGGACGCCGGCGAGCGGGCCATGACGGGTTGGCGCAGCGGACATGGTCAGATCACTCCCTCGTCGCGCAGTTGTTGCAGGCGATCCTCGGGCAGCTTCAGCAGCCCGCGATAGATCTCGTCGTTGGCGGCGCCGAGTTCCTGCGCCGGCTGGTCGAACTGCACGGGCGTCTGCGACAGCTTGATCGGCAGGCCCATGCCCATCGCGTCGACGTCGGCGAGGCCCGGGTGCTCGAGCCGCACCACCGCGCCGCGTTCCTGCAGCACCGGGTCCTTCAGCACGTCGAGCGGCGAGCGCACGGGCGCGGCCGGCACGCCGCGCCGAACCTGCAGTTCCTCGACGACTTCTGCGGTGCTGTGCCGGCTCGTCCACGCCTCGATGATCGCGTTGATCTCGGCCGCATGCTTCATGCGCGGGCCGCGCGTCGCGTAGCGCGGGTCCGTGACCATCTCGGGGCGGCCCACGGCTTCCATCAGGTTGCGGAACCAGTCCGGCTGGAACGCCACCATCGCGACGTGGCCGTCGCGCGTGCCGTAGACGCCGAACGGCACCAGCCGGTCCTGGAAATTGCCCGAGCGCTTCGAGTAGCCGTGCTTGAGGAACACGTCGAAGTGCTCTTCGGCGACCAGCGACGACAGGCAGTCGAGCATCGATACCTGCACGCACTGGCCGACGCCGGTGCGGCCGCGGTGGATCAGCGCGGCGAGGATGCCGTTGACGGCGTACAGCGGCGCGATCAGGTCGGCGATCGGCAGGCCGGAGCGCGTCGGCGGGCCGTCGGCGAAGCCCGTCACGTCCATGATTCCCGACAGCGCCTGGACGATGATGTCCATGCCCTTCAGGTTCTTGTACGGGCTCGGTTCGCCGAACGCCTTGATCGACGCGTAGACGATCTTCGGATTGACCTCGCGCACGCTGTCGTAGTCCACACCCAGTCGCGCGGTGACGCCTTCGCTCGCGTTCTCGATGACGACGTCCGATTCCTTGACCAGTTCCATGAACAGCGCCTTGCCCTGCGCCGATTTCAGGTCGAGCGTGATGCTTTTCTTGTTGCGCGCGCGATTGAGGACGGTCAGCGACACCTCGTCGTCGCCCTTGACGCCGAAGTGGACACCGTCCTTGCCGACGTACGGCGGATTATTGCGCGCGATGTCGCCCCCGCCGGGCGATTCGATCCGGATGACTTCCGCACCCATGCCGCCCAGCAGCAGCGATCCATAGGGTCCGGCCAGGGCCACGGTCAGATCGAGTACGCGGATCCCTTCCAACGGTCTTGCAGCTGACATGCTTGTCTCCTGAAGCGGGCGCGCGACCGGGGCGCAGCCCGCAGACATTGCTTTTATGCCGGTTCGACAGCCGGCGCCTCCCGTTTCGGGAAACGCCGGCGCATGGCCGGCTTCAGTACGATTTCGGCAAGCCGAGCTTGCGCTCGGCAATGTTCGACAGAATGAGTTGCGGGGTGACAGGGGCAATGTAGCCGATCCACGCCTCGCGCATGAAGCGCTCGACGTGATACTCCTTCGCATAGCCGAAGCCGCCGTGCGTGAGGATCGACGTCTGGCACGCGTTCATGCAGGCCTCGGACGCCAGCAGCTTCGCCGCATTCGCTTCCGAGCCGCACGGCAGCCCCTTGTCGTAGAGGTCCGCGGCCGCGAAGATCATGTGGTTCGCCGCTTCGAGTTCCGCCCAGTTGCGTGCGAGCGGATGCTGCACGCCCTGGTTCTGGCCGATCGGGCGGCCGAACACGACGCGCTCCTTCGCATACTGCGTCGCGAGCTTGAGCACCGCGCGGCCGATGCCGATCTGCTCGGCCGCCACCAGCACGCGCTCCGCGTTCATGCCGTGGAAGATATAGCTCAGACCCTTGCCTTCCTCGCCGATCAGCGCGTCCTTCGACACCGGCATGTCGTCGATGAAGAGCTCGTTGGTATCGACGGCCGCGCGGCCGAGCTTGTCGATCTCGCGAATCTCGACGTACTTGCGGTCGAGCTTCGTGTAGAACAGGCTCAGGCCCTCGCTGTGCTTCTTCACTTCCTCGATCGGCGTCGTGCGCGCGAGGATCAGCATGTGATCGGCCACCTGCGCGGTCGAGATGAAGACCTTCTTGCCCGACAGCAGGTAGTTGCCGTCGGGCTGCTTTTTCGCGACGACCTTCAGCTTGGTCGTGTCGAGGCCGGTGTCCGGCTCGGTGACCGCGAAGCAGGCCTTGTGCTCGCCGCGCGCGAACGGCGGCAGCCACGCCTTCTTCTGCGCGTCCGTGCCGAAGTGCACGACCGGCTGCAGCCCGAAGATGTTCATATGAATGGTCGATGCGGCCGCCTGCCCGCCGCATTCGGCGACCGTGCGCATGAACAGCGCCGCCTCCGTCACGCCGAGGTTGGCGCCGCCGACGTCCTCCGGCATGCAGATGCCGAGCCAGCCGCCGCTCGCGACGGCCGCGAAGAACTCGTGCGGGAATTCGTGGTTCTTGTCCTTGTTGCGCCAGTATTCGAGCGGGAAGTCCGCGCAGATCTTCTGCGCCGCATCGACGATCGCGACCTGGTCGGCGCTCAGTTGGTAGTCCATTTCCGGATCTCCTGCGGGAACGAGGTCAAGCCTGGGCGGCGGCGGGGCGCAGCATCATCAGGCCCGTGCGCACGGCGGTGCAGACGATCTCGTCGCGCTGATTGCGCGCGACGTGCTTGAACGTGACGATGCCCGAATCCTTGCGGCTCTTCGACAGGCGCGTGTCGACGATCTCCGTCTCGACGCGGATCGTGTCGCCGTGGAAGGTCGGCTTCGGGAACGCGATCTCGCCGAAGCCGAGATTGCCGAGCGTCGTGCCGAGCGTGGTCTCGTACACGGTGATGCCGGCCACCAGCGCGAGCAGGAACATGCTGTTCACGAGACGCTGGCCATACATCGTGTTCTTGCTGTATTCGGCGTCGATGTGCAGCGGCGCGCAGTTGTAGGTCATTGCCGAGAACAGCACGTTGTCGGTCTCGGTCACCGTGCGGCGGATCGCATGCTCGATCACCATGCCGGGCTTGAATTCTTCGAAGTAAAGGCCTGCCATTTTCTGTCTCCTGGGGGATTGGGGTGGGCGATCAGCGGTTGAACGACTGCGCGAGCGCGATGATTTCGCGCGCCGTCTTCGCGTGCGCGATGTCGATGTGTTCGCCGTCGTAGATGCACGATGCGCGGCCTTCGGCCTGGGCCTTGTCGAGTGCGTCGATCATGCCCTGGTAGAACGTGACTTCCTCTTCGGTCGGGCTGTAGGTGCGGTTGACGATCTCGACGTTCGACGGATGCAGCACCAGCTCGCCGCTCATGCCGAGCTGGCGGTCGTTTGCCGACGAGACCTTGAGCCCGTCGAGGTCGTGCACCTGCTGCCAGACGCCGCCGATCGGCAACTTGCCGGCCGCGCGCGCGGCCATCACGATGCGCGACTTCAGGAACTGGGTTTCGCGGCCCTCGAGCGACCAGACGGTCTTGAGCGCGCGCGCCACGTCGGCGTTCTTGGCCGTCGCACCGACGATCGCCGGCACGCGTTCGTGCTGCGCGATTTCATACGCAAGCTGTAGCGAGCGGGCGGTTTCCAGCAGCGGAATTACCTTCGTGTGACCGACGTCGATGCCGGCGCGGTACTCGGCTTCAGCCAGCATCGACGCGACGGTATGGATGTCCTCCGGCCCGCACGGCTTCGAGATCACGATGCCCTCGACCACCGGGTTCACGATCGCGAGAATGTCGTCGAAGTCGTACAGGTGCGCGCTGCGGTTGATGCGCACCCAGATGCGCTGCTGCTGCTCGGCCAGCCAGGCCAGCTTGGAGCGGACGATCTCGCGCGCCTCGACTTTCTGGGCCGGCGGCACGCTGTCCTCGAGATCGAGGATCAGCGCGTCGGCCCCGGACTGGATGGACTTCTCGATCCAGGTCGGCTTGTTGCCCGGAACGAAAAGGAAGGAACGGATCGGTTTCATCTGCGTCGTCATGGCTGTCTCGGCCTCTTGATGGGATTGGCTGCTTTACCGTTAGGTGTTATCTAACTATTGGTAGTTAGTTTGATGCGCAAATGCTGGGACCGTCATTGGGGTTTATACCGAGATCGGATCGCTGTGATGCGTCGCGGGACACGCCGGCCGCAGGCGCGAGGGCGGCGTGTGGCGTTGTCCGGTGCGGTGCAGTGCGGCGAAATCAGGGCCGCGACGACGGTCCCACGCCGTAGAGGAACATCGTGCAGAGTTGGTCGGCGATCCGTTCCAGCGAGCCTTTTTGCGGGTTGAACCACGACTGGATCGAATTGATGCTGCCGAGGATGTGGATCCGCGCCAGCGCGATGTCCACGTCTTCGCACAGGCGGCCTTCGGCGCGCAGGTCTTCCAGCAGCCCGTTCCAGAGCGTCTGGTGATGCTCGCGCCTGATGACCTGCCGCTCGCGGATCGTGTCGGGCAACTGGCCGAGCAGACGACCGTGTGCGACGGCGAAATCGCCATGCATGACGAGGCCTCGCATCTGGCCGAGCACGGCGGCGCGGAACCGTTGTTCGGCCGTTGCATCTGGGCCGAGCGCGTCGAGGCGCTCGTTCAGGTGATGGACGATGTGCGCCGCGCCTTGCTCCATTACCGCCTCGACCAGTTCTTCCTTCGACGAAAAGTGGTAGTAGATGCTCGCGGCCTCGATACCGGCCTGGTCGGCGATATTGCGCATCGTCGTGGCCGAATAGCCCTGCATCCCGAACGTACGCGCGGCAAAACGGATCAGCGATTCGCGTGTCTCGCACGGATTGACGGAGTTCGACTTCGGTCGTTTTGCCATGCCCCTGGAGCCTGCCGATGGTGAGTCATGTCGACATTCTAACAGTGGTTAGGTTGAAATGGGGTGCCCCGGTATTGTACGAACGGCTCGCCGCTTGTGATGCGCGGGCCGGTTACTACACGTGTAACCCTGGCTTGACAATGAACGGCAGTCTGTCCCCTCGGAAGGTGATGCCCGGCGGCGCGCGCCGTTCCTATCATCGGTTCCGTCGCACATTCAAAGAGCGCGACGAAATGGATCACAACCGATAGGAGACAGCCCATGACATCCAGCATGTCGTGCCACCCCCGGCATGGAGCCCGCATCGCCGGCCAACCGGCGAGGACCTCATGACTTCAACGCGAGTGACAAGCCCTGCGCTGCATCTCGAACGCACGCCGGTGGACGGTAACTGTCCCGCGTGCGAATCGACGCTGCTCGCGCGCTATCCCGTGCATTCGGAAGGCGGCTGGTTCGACGTCGTGAAGTGCCAGGCCTGCCTGCATTCGATGCGGCGCGAGCCGGCGTCGCGGCTCGGCCCCGTGCTGCGCCTGCTGTCCGACACCTTGTAGGAGCGAACCCGGATGATTGCCATCGACGTAGGCGGTACCTTTACCGACGTGGTTTCGCTGCGGGACGGCCGCATCGAGACCGCGAAAATTTCGACGGACTACGACGACGTGACGAAGCCGATTCTGGCCGGCGCGCGGGAACTGAACGTGGCCGACGCCCGGGCCTTCAACCACGCGAGCACGCACGGCCTGAACGCCGTCATCACGCGCCGGCTGCCGAAGATCGGATTCCTGACCACCGAAGGCCATCGCGACATACTCGACATGGGGCGCGTCTGGCGTCCCGCATCGGCGATTCTCGATCCGCGCTGGCGCCGCAGTTTCGGCGACGCGACGCGCCCGCTGGTGCCGCGTTATCTGCGTCGCGGCATCCGCGAGCGGATCCTCGCCGACGGCTCGGTGCTGTTTCCGCTCGACGAAGCGCAGGCACGCGAGGAGCTCGAGGTGCTCAAGCGTTGCGGCGTCGCGGGCGTGTCGATCTGCCTGCTCAACTCATACCTGAATCCCGCCCATGAAGTCCGTCTGAAGGCGCTCGTGCGCGAAGTCCTCGGCGACGTCGCCTGCTCGATCTCGAGCGAGGTATCGCCGCTCGCGCGCGAGTATCCACGCGCGTCGACGACCGTGATCGACACCTTCATGAAGATCATCTATGCGGACTACACCGGGCGGCTCGAGCACGGCCTGAAGGCGGCCGGCTTCAGCGGCGAGCTGAATTTCGCCGACTGCGCGGCGACGCTCGTGCCGGTGCGGCGCGCGATGGAGCAGCCGTACCGCATCGTGTTTTCCGGGCCGTCGGCCGGCGCGATCGGCAGCGCGCACTTCGGTGCGATGATCGGCGAGCCGAATCTGCTGTGCGCCGACGTCGGCGGCACGTCGCTCGACATCAGCGTGGTCACGGGCGGCGCACCGTTCGTCAACACCTCGTTCGAGCTCGAACACGACCTGGTGGTGAACGCGCTCGCGATCGACGTCACGGCGATCGGCGCGGGCGGCGGCAGCATCGTCGCAATCGGGCCGGCGGGCGAGATCCAGGTCGGGCCGGCCAGCGCCGGTTCGACGCCGGGGCCGGCCTGCTACGGGCGCGGCGGCACGCAGCCAACCACCACCGATACCTTCCTGATGATCGGCGTGATCGACGAGCAGAGCTTCGCGAACGGCGCGATCCGGCTCGACCGCGCGTTGTCGCGCCAGGCGTTCGAGCGCCTCGACACGACGTTCACGCTCGCACAGCGCGTGCGTTACGCCTACGAGATCGCGATCCACAACATCGCCGAAGGCCTGCTCAACGTGGCGATCAAGAACGGCATCGACCCGCGCGACTATAGCTTGATGGCGTACGGTGCGGCCGGGCCGATGCTGTTGCCGGGCGTGCTCGACACGCTCCGGTGCAAGCAGGTGATCGTGCCGCCGAATCCGGGACTGTTCTCGGCGCTCGGGCTGCTGTCGGCCGACCAGGTGTTCACGGCCAGCCGCAGCCTCTACGCGATCCTCACGGCCGAACTCGCGCCGCAGGTCGACGCGCTCTACGCGACGATGGAAGCCCAATTGCGCGAAGGGCTCGACGCCGATGCGCGCGTTACTTTCGAGCGCAGCTTCGATGCACGGCTGGCCGGCCAGAGCTGGGAGACGCCGTTCGTGCCTGCGCCGAACGGCACGATCGACGCGGCTGCGATCGAGACCATGATCGCCGCGTTCCATCGCAGCTACGAGACGCGCTCGGGCAACCGCTTCGAGTCCTTCCCGGTGCAGGGCGTGACGTTCCGCGTGCGCGCGGTGCTCGAGACGCCGAAGGTCGCCTATCCGGAACTGCCCGCGCGCGGCGCCGAACCGCTGCGCCCGAGCGGCCGCACGACGCTGCGCTACCTCGGAGACCTGTCGGATGCGAGCGGCGAAGGGCGTCAGGACGCGGACGTCTATCGACGCGATGCGCTGCGTCGCGGCGACGTGATCGATGGACCTGCCGTCATCAATGAAGGCTTGTCGACCACGCATATCGGCGCACGTCAGTATGCGACCGTGGGCCGCTTCGGCGAAATGCTGATCCGCAACAAGGAATGAGCGCAACCATGAATCTCCAGACCGATATCGCCGCCGCTGCGCGCGACGGCGACACCCGCGAGCGGATCCGCGCGCTGTCCGATGCGCAATTCCACGCGCGCTACGCGTGCGAGCGCTTCACCGCGACCGTGCTGATCAACCGGCTGCGCTACGCGGTCGAGCATATGTCGACCGGCTTCATGCGCGAAGCGTTTTCGCCGATCATCCGCGACTGGTATGACTTCGCATGCATGATCAGCGGGCCGCCGGAGATGGACTATCCGATGCCGGTCGTCAGCAACAGCCTCGTCGTGTTCCTCGGCACGATGGGCGACGCAGTGCGCAACGCGGTGCAGGAATACGGGCCGCACAATCTCGCGCCCGGCGACGTGCTGATCTGCAACGACCCATACCGCGTCGGCACGCACGTCAACGACGTCTGCTTCATCCGCCCGGTGTTCGTCGACGGCCGGCTCGTGTCGTTCGTCAACATGCGCGCGCACCAGCTCGACATCGGCGGCGTCGTGCCGGGCGGCTTTTCGGCGACCAAGCGCAACGTCTACGAGAACGGACTCGTGATCCCGCCGATGCTGCTGTGGTCGAAGGGCAAGCCGGTGCGTTCGACGTTCAGCCTGATCTTCGACAACTCGCGCTTCGGCGGCCTGCTGCTGCCCGACTTCCACAGCATCGCGCATCAGCTCGAACTGGGCGAACGGCTCGTGCAGGAAAACATCGCCCGCTACGGCCTCGACGCCTATCTCGGCAGCCTCGCCTACGCGTGCGACGTCTCGGCCGAACGCATGCGCGACGCGATCGCGCGCATTCCCGACGGCGACTACACGGGTTCCGCGCTGATCGATGCGGACGGCGTCGACGACAGCCTCGACTATCGCGTCAACATCACTCTGCGCAAGCGCGGCCACCGGATCGAGGCCGATCTGTCGGGCAGCTCGGCACAGGCGCGTTCGTCGATCAACTGCGGGATTCTCGATGCAAAAACAGCACTCGGCGTCGCGCTGACGCTGCTGCTCGACCCCGAAGCGCCGTTCACGTCCGGCACCTGGCGCGACATCGACCTGGCCGCGCCGGCCGGCACGCTGCTGACGTCGCTGCCGCCCGACGGCGCGATCATGATGTTCTGGGAAAGCAGCGGCGCGCTGGTGGCGGCGATCCTGAAAGCGCTCAACCCGGTGCTCGGCCCGAACGCAGTGGCGGGAGACTACGGCTCGACCAGCACCCATAATGCGTATGGCGTGACGTCGGCCGGCACGCCGTGGGCCAACGTCTGCCAGTGCGGCGGCGAGCACGGCCCGTGGGGCGCGACGAAGGAGGCCGACGGCGACAGCTATACGGTACTGCTGACGCTGAACAACCTCGATCCGGCGACGGAATCGATCGAGGCCGATTCGCCGGTCGTGCTGCTGCGCAAGGAGCACGCGATCGACGGCGGCGGGCCCGGCACGCATCGCGGCGGTGCCGCGCACCTGAAGGACACGCTGTGGCTGACGGCCGCCGAGCACCACAGCGCGCCGTTCCGCACGCGCGAGCCGAGCGGCGTCGGTGCGAACGGCGGCAGCGCGGGGCCGTGCGGCGGCGTCTGGTTCTTTCCGCCTGCACCGGGCGAGAACGGCCGCCCCGACGCGCTGCTCGGCACGGAGCCGGACGTCTATGCGGCCAGCACGCCGGTCGCGGGCGTGCTGGACCCGGATCGCAAGGTGCTCGATCCGCAGCGCGGACGCTACCACTACTATGCGAGCCAGCCGGTGTGGCGCACAGCACCGGGCGCGATATCGCGCTACATCACGAACGGCGGCGGCGGCTGGGGCGACCCGTTCGCGCGCGATCCGGCGAAGGTGCTGGCCGACGTGCGCGACGAGTACGTCAGCGTAGCGGGTGCGGCGCGCGACTACGGCGTCGTGGTGACGGGCGATCCGCGCCGCGACCCGGAAGGGCTGCGCATCGACGAAGCGGCGACACGGCGCCTGCGCTCAGCGCGTTGACGGCGTCTGCATGTTGCGACGGCCGGATCCGGCGATCCGGCCGTGCACGTACCTTGGCAAGCGACGTAGAGGAAAACACCAGCTATCGAACGCCGATCCGAATACCTAACATTCGATAGGTCCGGCTTCCGTCCCGTGTGCGATCTGCGGGGGCGGAGCCGGATCGCGTTGAATCCATCTTGTTGGGACAGACGGAGGCGAGCGTGTCCGCTGCGGCAATCGAATCGACCCATCCGCTCGACAGCCTGATCGGCGCGATCGGCAGCGCAGCGTTTCCCGAGCGGGCCGGCGCGTCGCTGCGCGCGCTGTGCGGCGCGGAGCTCGCGTTCATTTTCCGTATCGTCGATGCGCGTCCGGTCGAGTTCGTGTCGATCGGCTGCGACGGTTCCGATCGTGTCGAGCACGTGCGCAATACCTATCTCGGCGGCCGCTGGTGGCAGTTCGACGACGAGATCAACGAACTCGGCTCGAGCAGCGGCGATGCCTGCCGGTTGCTGAAGACCGACTTCAAGCTGTCGGCGCCGCCGCGCCTGCGTCAGACGCTTTACGGGCAGTTGAACATCCGCGATCGGGTGCTGATGTGCGGCCGCGTCGGCGGCGACCCGCTGGTGCTCGGCATCACACGCTCGGAGCAGCTCGGCCCGTTCGAGACGCGGCAGGTGGATGCGCTCGGCGAGCGCGCCGCTACGCTGCTGTCGATCGTCGCCCGGCATTACGACCTCACGATGCGCGCGCGCCGGCTGCCGGGCCTGTTGACCGACCTCGCCGAAATCGAACGGCAGGTCGCGCTGTCGGGCGAGCGGCTGACAGCGCGCGAGACCGAGGTGTGCGCGCGCTATCTGTACGGCTTGCCGACGGCCGGAATTGCCGCCGATCTCGGCATCGGCACGGAGACCGTCGTCACATACCGGAAGCGTCTGTACGAGCGACTGTCGATCGGCAGCCACCGCGAATTGCTGCTTTGGTATCTGAACGTCTGCGGTCGTTTGCAGTAAAGGCGCGCGCGTTTCGGCCTTTCACGGTTCGCGCACGGCATCCATAGTACGGAACGAATTCGCCGCACGAATTGACTTGCTTTCGGGGCCGAACGACGCTGACTCAGCTCGCGTCCGGCCGCCCGCGCGACGCCGTTGCCGGCTTCGCCGCCGCGCCGCGACGGCCGCCGGACACCAGAACATATTCAGCGTCGCAACGGCCAGGACCGGGCCGTTTGACCAGGAGACAGACGATGCGGGTCCGCCGTGGTCCGATGGACGGTGCGCCGGGCATCGTTCACGGATGGATGGCCTATGGACTCGCTCTCGGATGTGCTTGCGCGGCTCAAGCCGCACAGCCAGTTCTATGCGGGACTCGACGCGGCGGGCGAGTGGTCGTTCGCGTTTCCCGAATATGAGGGAATCAAGTTCGCCGCCGTGCTGCACGGCGCATGCTGGGCCGTGATCGAAGGGGTGGCCCAGCCGGTCCGCTTCGAGAAGGGCGATTGTTTCCTGCTGAACAGCCGGCGCGGCATCGTATTGTCGACCGACCTCGCGCTCGAACCGCAGGATTCGACGGCGATCATGGATGCGGTCGCGCGTGACGGCATCGCGGTGCACGGCGGCGGCGGCGACGTGTTGCTGATCAGCGGCTTCTTCGCATTCTCGGGCGACCATGCCGCACTGCCGTTCGACGCGCTGCCGCCGCTCGTCAGCGTGCCGCGCGCATCGAGCCAGGCCGAGGTGCTGCGCTGGTCGCTCGACCAGTTGACCGCCGAGCTGCGCGACCCGCAGCCGGGCGGCGCACTGGTGTCGAATCATCTGCTGCACCTGATGCTCGTGCAGGTGCTGCGCCTTCATCTGGCGGCCACGCCCGCCGGCTGGTTCATGGCGCTGTCCGACCGGCGGATCGGCGCGGCCATCAGTGCGATCCACGCGGAGCCCGCGCGCCACTGGACGCTCGACGAACTGGCGCGCATTGCCGGGCTGTCCCGAACCGTCTTCGCACAGCGTTTCAAGCGCCTCGTCGGCGCGACCACGATCCACTACCTGACGCGCTGGCGAATGCTAATCGCGGCCGACCGGCTGCGCGCCGGGCACGAGACCATCGCGTCGATCGCGTTCTCGCTCGGCTACGAATCGGAAAGCGCGTTTTGCACGGCCTTCAAGCGAACCATGTGTTGCTCGCCGACGCAGTATCGCCGCCAGGCGCGCGCGGCAGATCCGTACGATCTCGAAACAGAAGCGCACGGCGGCGATAGGTCCGAGCGGCCGGGCAAAAATAACATGACGCTGTGTCCGATGTAGATGGCCGCGCTTCGCTGCGCTGCTTCTGTCCAGGCACGCATCAACCTATAACGGGAGACAACCGGCATGACCTCCAGCGATTCCAGCCTCGACGCCGCACTGCGGCGACTCGTCGATACCGACGCGATCCGCACGCTGATGTCGAAGTACTGTCACGGCATCGACAAGCACGACGAGGCCCTATTCATGAGCATCTGGGCCGACGACGGCATCTACGAGCTGCCGCGCGGGCAGACGGCCGGCATCGACGGAATCCGGCAGCTCGTTCACAAGGTCTGGCGCGAGGTGCCGAAGTGCCACCATCACATCACCAATCCGCTGATCGAGATCGATGGCGACCGCGCGACGGCGGCCACCGACGTGATCTATTACCGGCAGACCGACGACGGCGTGCTGCAGCTGCTTTCGGGAACCTATGCCTTCCGATTCGCGAGGGTCGCCGGAGTATGGAAAACGACGTATCTGAAGTTCTCGAGCTTCGGCACGGTCAGCCCGGTCTTCAAGGAAAACATCGGCGGGTGAGGCTGTAGTCCGCCGCAGAAGCGGGCGGTCGTGACGGATTGCCTCGCTCGAGAGAAGCAACATGCCTAATGATTCGGATACCGATTCAATTCTCAAAATGAACAAGGAGACACCGAATGACCGATCGTGCAACCGATGAATCGCAATGTTTGCCGGAAGGCTTCGAGGAACTCGCCCCGTTCCTCGCCGACTGGAACGCGCCCACCTCGCACGAGCGATGGATCCGGCGCGCGGCGATGCCTTACGCCGAGATTGTCCGCTTCTACGATGCGATGTTCGCGCGCGCGGAAGAGGCGACACGCTATCTTGAGCAGTTCCCGCTCGACGACATGCCGGCACCGGCGAACAACCTGTTTCGGTTGTTGCTGTCGCTGTGCCATGCGTCCGTCGCTGTCGAAATGCATGAGGCGCCGAGTATTCGCCACGCGCCGGCCGAGCATGCGCTGCGGATCGTAACGGGCTTTCAGCCGCACGGTTGAGAAACAGCCGATCGTCCGTCGCAGTGGACGGCCTTCATTCATCAGCAGGAGTCAGCATGAATCATCCGACCGATTTCAATCCGGGCCTGACGCGTGCCGTCGGCCTCGGCACCGACGCGATGCCCACCTCGCTCTATACCGACGCGGCGCAGTTCGAGCTCGAACGCAAGCAGATTTTCCGACGCGCATGGCTCATGGTCGGGCGCGTCGAACGCATTCCGAATCCCGGCGATTTCTTCGTGAAGGACCTCGCGGTCGTCGATGCGTCGATCATCGTCGCGCGCGCGTCGGACGGCAAAGTCCGGGCGTTCCACAATGTCTGCGCGCATCGCGCGAACATCGTCGAACATCGCGCGTCCGGCAACGCGAAGCGCTTCGTCTGCCGTTACCACAGCTGGAGCTACGACAATGCCGGCGCGCTCGCGAACGTTCCCGACGAAGCCGGCTTCTTCGGCCTCGACCGGAAAAAATGCGGCTTGACGCCGGTCGCGCTGGAGATCTGGGAAGGCTGGATCTTCATCAACGTGGCGCCGGAGCCGGAAGTCACGCTGCGGGAGTTCCTCGGGCCGGTGGCCGACGCGCTGGCCGGCATCGCATACCAGCATCCCGATCATCCGATCGTGCTGCGCGGCGAGTTCAAGGCGAACTGGAAGGCCGTCGCCGAGAACTTCAGCGAGGCCTATCACGTCGCGTCGATTCACCCCCGAACACTGGCGCCGTTCTACACCGGGCCGGCCAATCCGTTCGGGCGCCCGATCAGCGTGCGGCTTCATGGCCCGCACCGCTCGATGTCGTGGTGGCTGAACCCGCTCGCGCAGCCGTTCGCCGATTCGAAGGTCGCGAAGTGGCTGTTCTCGGCCGATCACTCGGTGACGGGCACGCGCAAGGCCGGGCAGACCAACGCGGTCGTCGAGCACAAGCATGTGAACCCGACCAAGGATGCGAACTGGGCGAGCGACGTCAACTGGTTCTTTCCGAACTGGCATCTGCAGATTTCGGCGAACCAGTTCTGGACACACGAATTCTGGCCGACCTCGGCATCGACGACCGTCTGGGAAGCACGCTTCTATTACAAGAAGGCCGCGACCGTGCGCGATCGGCTGCAGCTCGAGCACTTCACGTCGCAGATCACCGATTCGATGCTCGAGGATCTCGGCAACATCGAGAGCATGCAGGTCGGGATGGCGTCGGGTGCGAAGCCCTTCGTTCATTTCAACGAGAGCGAGGTCCTGTGCCGGCATTCGCTCGAACAGGTCGTCAAGTGGTCGAACGCCGCGACGATGAAGGATGCGCTCGCGTAGGCCGGCCCGATTTCAGCTATCCAGTGCGGTGAAAAGGAGGAGAACGATGGGAACGAGAATTCTGTGGCAGGCCGAAAACCGCTCGAACGATGCGGACTTCGAGGGCGTCACCGAAACCTATGCGGCGATGCTGAAGTTCGCGCATCAGGTGGCGAGGCCCGATACCGAGATCACGCTGCGCTACATGGAGGAAGCGCCGCGTTCGTTTGCGAATAATCTGATCTACCCGCGCGCGGTGACGAAGGTGCAGGTCGTCAACCGCGTCGTCGAGGCCGAGCGCGAAGGATTCGATGCGGCGCTGGCCGGCGTCTGCATCATCGACGCGTATTCGCAGGAATGTCGGCAGACGGTCAGAATGCCGGTACTCGGCGGTGCGGAATCGACGATGCTGATGGCGCAGCTGGTCGGCAAGCGCTTCGCCTGGGTCACGATCGCGCCGTCGTTCATCGAGCCGTTCGAAGCCCATATCCGTCAGCACGGCTGGGCGGATCGCGCGATTCGCGACCGGCCGGTGCGCGCGCTCGACCCGTCGTGCTGGCTGGCGATCGTCGACGCGGCACGAGGCCGGCCCGAACGCTGGATCGAGATGTTCGACGAGGCGGCCCAGGCTTGCGTGCGCGACGGCGCCGATACCGTGCTGTGCGGCTGCAATCCCGGCGGCGCATTGCTGGGGCTGGCCGGCTACCGCGAGGTGCGCGACACGGGCGTGCCGGTCATCATGGGGCCGGCGGCGATGGTGAAGCTGGCCGAAGCGATGGTCGATCTGCGCAGAAGCCTCGGCCTGACCAAATCGGAGGCCGTGACCGGCGCGTATCGGACGACGCCGGCTCACATCCTCGAAGAGCTTCAGGCGATGGGGAAGAAACTCGTCGCTTGAAGCAGGGGCGGTGATACGCGCGGGTCGGGCCCCGGTGATGCGCGGATGGCGAGTCCGCGCATCGCCGACACGTCAGCCCGTTCAGTCTGCATACAGGTTCGGAAACTGCCCGGTCGTGCTGATCACCGTCGTGCGGGTTTCCAGATACGGCGCAAGCGCGTCGATGCCGTTTTCGCGTCCCCAGCCGCTGGCCTTGAAACCGCCATACGGCGTCGACCAGCGCAGGAACGAGTAGGTATTGACCCACACCATGCCCGCGTCGATACGGCTCGACACGCGATGCGCGCGGCCGGCGTCGCGCGTCCACAGGCCTGCCGTCAACCCGTAGGGCGTGTCGTTTGCGATCGCGATGGCCTCGTCCTCGCCGTCGAACGGAATCAGCGACGCCACCGGACCGAAGATCTCGTCGCGCGCGACGCGCATCCGGTTCGTGACGCCGGCGAACACGGTCGGCTCGACGAAATAGCCGGCCGCGAGTTCGGGCGTCGCGATACGATGGCCGCCGGCGACGAGTTCCGCGCCGTCCTGCTTGCCGATCTCGATGTACGACAGCGTCTTGTCGAGCTGCGCCTGATGCGACTGCGGGCCCATGTGATTCGTGTCGATCGACGGCATGCCGACGCGCACCGACTTTGCGCGCGCACGGAACGCGTCGACCACGCGTTCGTAGATCGGCCGCTCGACGAGCACGCGCGAGCCGAGCGCGCAGCTCTGCCCGGTCAGCCGCCATGCGGATGCGGTGGCGGCGTTGATCGCGTTGTCGAGGTCGGCGTCCGCGAACAGGATATGCGGCGCCTTGCCGCCGAGTTCGAACGTGAAGCGCTTCAGGTTGTCGGCGCCGTCGCGCACCATCTGTTTGGCGGTCTGGCTCGCGCCCGTAAACGAGATCTTGTCGACGTCCGGATGCTTGACCAGATGCGCGCCGGCCGTGCGCCCGTAACCGGGCACGACGTTGAACACGCCCGGCGGAAAGCCCGCTTCGTGGACGAGGCGCGCAAGCTCGAGCGCCGATACGGGCGTTTGCTCGGCCGGCTTGACGACGACCGTGCAGCCGGCCGCGAGTGCGGCGCCGATCTTCAGGCAGGTGGCGAGCAGCGGCGCATTCCACGGGATGATCGCGCCCACCACGCCGATCGGCACGCGCGTCGTAAACGCGTGCACGCTGTCGTCGATCGGAATCGTCGTGCCTTGTGCCTTGTCGGCCAGCGACGCGAACCACTGATACCACTGCACCTGCGCTGTCAGGCTCGCGCGATGCTCGCGCACGAGATTACCGTTGTCGCGCGACTCGATGATCGCCAGCTCGGGAACCGCGGCGCTGAAGCGCTCCGCGAGGCGGCGCAGCAGCGCCGCGCGCTCGTGTCCCGGCGTGCGGCGCCACGGACCGTTGAAGGCGGCGCGCGCCGCGGCCACCGCGCGATCGATGTCCTGCGGGCCGCCCATCGGCGCGATCGCCCAAGCGCGGCCGGTGGCCGGATCGATGCTTTCGACCAGCTCGCCGTCGACCGGCTTCACCCAGGCGCCGTCGATATAGAGGTGCTCGTAGCGGCGCAAGGAGGTGTCATCCGTCGTCGTGTGTTGTGAGGCGTTCGACATTCGGTACTCCGGTCAGGTCAGACGGTGATGCGTGTAAACGCGCGAGGCGTGCGGCGCGACGGCGTCGCGGTCGCGCGCGTGTCGCGCCGATTCGTCAGCAGCCGCGGCGGCTCCCGCTGCTCAGATCGGCGTGTCGGCGACACCGCCGTCCGCCCGCAGCGCGGCGCCCGTCGTTGCCGACGCGAGCGGCGAGCACGTGTAGAGCACGAGGTTCGCCACTTCGTCGACCGACGCGAAGCGCCGCGTGATCGACGACGGACGCAGCGCCTTGACGAGTTCCGCGCCTTGTTCCTCGATCGTCTTGCCGGTCCGGCGAATTTCGGCTTCGAGGAAATCCACGACGCCTTCGCTGAGCGTCGGGCCCGGCAGGACCGCGTTCACCGTGACGCCGGTGCCCGACATCCGTTTCGCGAGGCCGCGCGACAGGCCGAGCAGTGCCGTCTTGGTCACGGCGTAATGCAGCATGTCGGGCGGCGTGCTGATCCCGCACTCGGAGCTGATGAAGACGACGCGCCCCCAGTCGCGCGCGCCCATGTTCGGCAGGTAGGCCCGCGACAACCGGACACCCGACAGGATGTTGAGCTCGAAATACTTCTGCCACGTCGCATCCGGGATCTCGAAGAAATCGGCGGTCTCGTAGATGGCCGCGTTGTTCACGAGGATGTCGCAGTGGGGCACCTGTTCGACGAGCCGGTTGCAGCCGGCAGCCGACGACAGGTCGGCCGCCGCGCCGCGCACCGCTGCGCCGGGAATCGCAGCGCGGATCGCATCGACGGCGGTTGCAATCCGCCGCTCGTCGAGATCGTTGACGACGACCTCGGCGCCGCACTGCGCGAGCCGCTTCGCGATCGCATGGCCGATGCCCTGCGCGGCGCCCGTTACGACGGCAAGCTTGCCGTCCAGCGTGATCTGCATGATGTCTCCTTGCCTTGTTGGGTCGATTCTGTCGGCGCGTCGCGGTCGTCGTCCCGTGCAGCGAGCCGCAAACGGCAAGCGGCCGATGCTGCGCCGACGGAGAGTGTCGCGTGCCGATCTTAAGCAGCCGCGGTCGCACGGACCATGCTGCGGCGTTCGCATTTCTTGCGCGATCGTACGGAATCGCGTTGTCTGCAGATGATGCGGGCGCGCGTAGGAACCGGCACATACGTGGATGCGTATACGTTCGGGCGCATCGCTTGTCACCGGCAACCAGGCAGATCCCCGAAGTACGGAACGTCGAAACGCGCCGAATTGACACACGTCCGCCTCGCCCCCGTAATCGCCCCCATCGAGGAGGGAGGAGGTGACGAACATGATCGACGGACTGACGGTCCGCGTCGCGGCGAGACAGGACGAAGCCGCCGACATCTGCAGTTTCGAGCTGGTTCGCGCGGACGGCCGGTCGCTGCCGCCGTTCTCGGCCGGCGCGCATATCGACGTGGCCGTGCCCGGCGGCCCGACGCGCCAGTACTCGCTGTGCAATGCACCGGACGAAAGCCACCGATACCGGATTGCCGTGCTGCGCGATCCGAACTCGCGCGGCGGCTCGGCCGGCATGCACGACCGCGTGAAGATCGGCGACACGCTGGCGATCAGCGCGCCGAAGAATCATTTCCCGCTCGCGCATGACGCGAAGCACAGCCTGCTGCTCGCAGGCGGCATCGGCGTGACACCGATCCTCTGCATGGCGGAACGCCTCGCGCGCATCGACGCGTCGTTCGACATGCATTACTGCACGCGGTCGCGCGCGCGCCCTATGCGGGCCGTGTGCAGCTTCATTTCGACGACGAAGCCGCCGAGCAGCGTTTCGATATCGCGGCGCGGCTCGCGGTTCCCGAACCCGGCACGCATCTATACGTCTGCGGACCGAAGGGCTTCATGGATGCCGTATTGACGACCGCGCGTGCGAACGGATGGCCGGAAGCGCAACTGCATTACGAATTTTTTGCGGCCGAAGCGCGGCAGACGGAAGAGGATGGCCGCTTCGAAGTGCAGATCGCGAGTTCGGGCCGCGTGATCGTCGTCGAGAAACACGAATCGGTCGTGCGGGCGCTCGCGAAAGCCGGCATCGAGATCGAGACCTCGTGCGAGCAGGGTCTGTGCGGAACCTGCGCGACGCGCGTGCTCGCGGGTGAGCCCGAGCATTTCGATCATTGCCTCACAGCCGAGGAACGCGCGGCGAACGATCAGTTCATGCCGTGCTGTTCTCGCTCGAAATCGGCGCGGCTGGTGCTGGATCTGTAGCGGGAGGGGCCGCTGCGACGGCCGGTGGCGACAGCCGTCGCCGTAAAAGAAAAGACGGACGCGCCGCACGCATCCATCGCGAGGTCTCCGGTGGTTGCATGCGGCGCGGCGCTTCGATACGACGACCGAAATCGTCGCGGCGCGTCAGAACTTGTGCCGCATCGCGACGCGCAGCGCGATCTGGTGATTGGACGTCGACGGCGTCAGCTGATTGATCGACGCGACCGCGCGGCGTCCGGTCGAATCGGTTCCGCTCGCGCGCTGATAGGTGCCGACGAAGTAGACGTCCGTGCGTTTCGACAGGAAGTAGTCGGCGCCGAACGATGCCTGGTTGTAGTGCCCGCCGCCCGTCGCATCGGCACCGCTGTTCTTCGTGTACACGTAGTTCGCGCCCACGACGAAGGCCGGCGTGATCTGGTATTTCACGTTCAGTTCGGCGTTGTTCAACTTTGCGGTGCCGCTGATGCCGCCGGCCGGCACGGGGCCCGACGTCGTATCGCCGAGATGGCGGAACTGCGTGTTCGAATAGGTCGCGCCGAGCGTCAGCGAGCCGATCGTGTAGGCCGCGCCCGTACCGATCACCTGCAACGTATGCGCCGACGCGTAGCCCGAAATCACCGGCGACGCGCCGAAGTTCGAGCCCGGCACGCCGTTGACGGTCGCGGCGACGGTGCCGCCCGCGCCATAGAACGACGTGTTCGGGTTGCGCACGTTGAGGTAGCCCGCGCCCATCGACAGCGGGCCGTTCGTATAGCTGGCGCCGGCCGACCAGATCTGGTTGCGACCCGTATGGCCGGACACGCCGCCGAGCGAATACAGCGCGGTCGCCGTCAGGCCGTGAAAGACGGGGCTCGTGTACTTGATCGCATTGTTGACGCGATTGGTGTTGTTGAAGTTGTCGTTGTCGGACGGGTGAGCGGCGAGATAGCCGCCCCACTGATCGCCCGCTTCGAGCAGGCCGACCGAATCGACGACGGAATCGTATTGACGCCCGAGCGTGACGGTGCCGTACGGGCCGGACAGGCCGACATACGCTTGCCGGCCGAATTCGAGGCCGCCCTGGCCGAGCTTGCCAGTATTGACGTCGAAGCCGTTTTCCAGCACCGCGAGCGCGCCGTAGCCGCCGCCGAGGTCCTCCTTCACGCGCAGCCCCCAGCGGCTGCCGTTCAGCACGCCGCTCGCGAGGCTATACAAATGATGGCCGGACGCGTTGCTCACGTAGTTGACGCCTTCGTCGATAATCCCGTACAACTGCACGCTGTTCTGCGCATGTGCCGTACCGCCGACGCAACCCACCGCTGCGCAAAGCGCAATCGTCCTTTTCATTGACTGTCTCCAAAGTTTCTTCTGAATGGTCGTATCGTGACGTCGCGGCCGGCGTGGGCAGACAATTAATCCGGAAAACTAATTGACTGAACAACGAAGGCCCGCTTGCCGCAACGTTCGGTCGATTAGATGCGTGGCCGATATCACCGTCAATCGGTCGGGCGATCCGATTCCGTGCAGTGAAAGAGGGGTTGCGCGATGTGTCGCGAACAGCGTGGAGACCCTTAAGGGTAAAGCCGCAGAGCGATGGTTCGATCGCGACGACGGTCGCGATCGATCGCATCAAGGTGGGGTGTGAGTGCGGATTCGTGGTGCGACGATGCGCCGGCAGGATCGAAGCGCCGTTACTTCACGAGATGCATCTTTCTTCCCGATCCGTCGGACTTCGGTGCTGCATCGATGCGGCGCGTGCCGCTGCTCTCGACGTTTTCCTTGGCGATGCGCATCGCCTGATCGAACTGCGTGCCGGTGGCGACGTGACGATGGTCGACGCTCACGAGCCATCCGCGCCCGCTATGACACCAGCGGATCCGCCGCTCGTCGAGCAAGGCGGCGAACCATCGCCACAGCGCGGCATCCTCCGCGTTGGCGTTTTCTCTCGCGCGGGCACGCGCGACCGTCATGCTCGATCCGTGATCCTCGATTCGTTGCTTCTGCATGGTCTGAGTCCTGCAATGAGCCGCGTCGGCCCGTTCGTTCCGGCACCGCGCGGTCTCGGTCGAACAGGGCAGTGCCTTCTACTGCGACACGCCGCGCGGTAGCGTCAACAGTGTCGGCTCGACCGCCGCAGCGTCAATAGCGCGCGCGCGACGATTCCGTACTTCGGAAGCCGGTGCCGCCACGCCGGGCGCCCGCCGCATGACGCGCGCCGCTTACTGGAGCAAAACGCGCGATGCAGACGTTCCGACGTACGGAACAGGCCGCGCGTGCGCATTGACGCTCCCCGGTGAGCGAATCACGATGGGCAGCGATGCCTGTCGCATCGTCCGTCGAGCTTCGTCGCTTCGGACAGACGCCCGTCCGGGGCGCTATCGCGACGCGCGCGAACTTCAACCCGTCATGACGACGATTCCGGACGGCGCATACGACGCCGGAGCGCTCGACGTGACCTTCGACCTCGTCCATCCATGAACCATCCCGCATGCGCGCCCGCGCACGTATCGGCCGATGCCCGTCAGGCCGGCGACTGCGATGCGCTTTCCTCGCTGATTCGTCCCGGCGACACCGTGATGTGGGGCCAGTCGCACGCCGAGCCCGTGACGCTGATGCGCGCGCTGGTTGCGCAACGCCACAGCTTCAAGCGCATTCGCGTCTTTCTCGGCATCGGCCTCGCCGACGTCCTGACGCCCGAGCATGCCGACGCCATCGATTTCCTCGCCTACTGCGGCAGCGGCGCCAACCGCAAGCTGGCGCGCGCAAACGTGCTCGACATCCTGCCCGCGCACTATTCGCAACTGCCGGAACTGATCCGCAGCGGCGCGTTGCGGATCGACGTCGTGATGCTGCAGGTCTCGCCGCCGGACGAGCACGGCCGCTACAGCCTCGGGCTTGCGCGCGAGTATCTGGTGGAAGCGCTCAAGCATGCCCGGGCGATCGTCGCCGAAGTGCATCCCGACGTGCCGTGGACCTACGGCGGCCCGTTCCTGCGCGCCGCCGACATCGATTTGCTGGTCGCGTCGGACACGCCGTTCCCGGATGCCGCCGAGACGACGCCCGGGCCCGTGGAGCAGGCGATCGGACAGCATGTCGCGTCGCTCGTCGAAGACGGCGCGACGCTGCAGACGGGCATCGGCGCGATTCCGGATGCGGTGATGGCCGCGCTACACGACAAGCGCGACCTCGGCGTGCACACCGGCAGCATCGGCGACGGCATCGCGGCGCTGTGCGAAGCCGGCGTCGTGACGAATGCGCGCAAGACGATCGACGCGGGCATCACCGTCGGCGGCGTCATCATCGGCTCCGCGCGCGCGCGCCACTTTGCCCATCGCAATCCCGCGCTTGAACTGCGCGGCACCGAATACACGCACAACCCGCACGTGCTGCGCCGGATCGAACGCTTCACCGCGATCAATTCCGCGGTGGAGGTCGATCTGACGGGGCAGGTCAATGCGGAAGTCGTCGGCGGCACGTATGTCGGCGCGGTCGGCGGCGTCGGCGATTTTCTGCGGGCCGCGCAAGCCAGCCGCGGCGGCGTGCCGATCGTGGCATTGCCGTCTACCGCGGGCGCGCACAGTCGCATCGTGACGAAACTGTCGGGCCCGGTGACGGTGCCGCGCAGCGACGCGTGCGTGATCGTCACCGAATACGGGATCGCCGATCTGCGCGGCCTGTCGCTCGCGCAGCGCGTGCCGAAGATGATTGCGATCGCGCATCCCGATCATCGCGAACGGCTCGCGCGCGAGGCCGGCCTGTCGGGCTGACGCAGCCACGTCGGTCATTCACCGCGCGTATCCGGCCGGTTCGATCCGGCCGAAGCGACGCTTCGATTAATCGGAATTGGCCTGTCGGCGCGACCCGCGTAAGCTGGATCGAAAACAGTCATCACCTGGAGACAATCGGAATGGGCAATGCAAAGGGGCCGCTGGCCGGCGTCAGGATCGTGGAACTGGGCGGCGTCGGGCCGGTGCCGTTCTGCTGCATGCTGTTGTCGGACCTGGGCGCGGACATCATCCGCATCGATCGCCCGCCCGGCTACGACGGCGGCCAGCCGGGCGATCCGCGCTTCAATCTGCTGAATCGCGGCCGGCGCAGCGCCGCGTTCGACCTGAAGAAGCCGCAAGCGACCGACGCGGTGCTCAAGCTCGTCGCGCAAGCCGATGCGCTCGTCGAAGGATTCCGTCCCGGCGTCGCGGAAAAGCTCGGCCTCGGGCCCGACGCGTGCCTCGCGATCAATCCCGCGCTCGTCTACGGCCGCATGACGGGCTGGGGGCAGGACGGGCCGCTTGCGCAGGCGCCGGGCCACGACGTCAACTACATCTCGCTGACCGGCGTGCTGCACGCGGTCGGCGCGGCCGGCGGGCCGCCCGTGATTCCGCTGAACCTGGCCGGCGATTTCGGCGGCGGCTCGCTTTATCTCGCGCTCGGCGTCGTGTCGGCGCTGCTCGAAAGCCGGCGCTCGGGGCAGGGACAAGTCGTCGACGCCGCGATGGTCGACGGCTCGGCATCGCTGATGACGCTGTTCTACGGCATGTTCGCGAGCGGCTACTGGAAGGACGAGCGCGGCAGCAATCGTCTCGACTCGGGCGCGCCCTGGTACAACGTCTACGAGACGAAGGACGGCCGCTGGGTCAGCGTCGGCTCGAACGAAACACGCTTCTGGCGCAATACGCTGGCGCTGCTCGGCCTGCGCGAAGAAGACATGCCGGATCAGCACGACCGATCGCGATGGCCGGAAGTGCATGCGAAATTCACCGAGCTGTTCCGCACGCGCACGCGCGACGAATGGTGTGCGCTCGCCGAAGGCCGCGAGGTCTGCATCGCACCCGTGATGTCGCTGACCGAAGCGCCCACCCATCCGCACCTGCGCGCGCGGCAGACCTTCGTCGAACGCGACGGCGTCGTGCAGCCCGCACCGGCACCGCGCTTCAGCCGGACGCCCGGCGCGATCCAGTCGTCGCCGGCGCGTCCCGGCGAACATACCGACGCGGTGCTCGGCGACTGGGGATTCACCGCAGCGGAACTCGCGACGCTCCGCGAGGCCGGCGCGATCGCGTGACGCGAACGCTGCATGCATGACGCGCCCGCACCGCACGCGGGCGCGTTGCTGCCGTTCTTCGACCTGCACGTTCCTTCTTCCCCGCGCATCGCGCAAACGTCGCGCGGCGCGGCGGCACGCCTGTCGCCTCCCTGCCTTCGCCACGCGCTGACACCGCTTGTGCACCGCACCCAAGCGCTTCGACATTTTCGAATCGCCGCTTCAAAAATGGCCAGTTGGTTCGCGACGCTGCAAGCCCTAAGCTCGATTCCACGATGAACAGCGCGGCTGCCCGAGCAGACGCCGATAACTGGAGCGAAGACAAATGGCTAACTTTCTCGACGAATCGCAAAGCATGTGGCTCGACACCGTGAACAAGTTCATGGACAACGAGATCACGGTCGAATACGTGCGCAAGTGCGACATGAATCGCGATTACCCGTACGAGGCCTACGAGAAGATCGCGAAGCAAGGCTGGCTCGGGATCCTGATTCCCGAGGAAGAGGGCGGTTCGGGCGGCGACATCTTCGACTATTCGCTGATGGCAGAAGGCCTCGGCAAGTTCGGCTTCGACTTCGCGTGCTCGGTGCTGGTGCCGACGTTTACCGCGATGAACATCATCAAGTTCGGCACGCCCGAGCAGAAGAAAAAATACGTGCAGCCGTTCATCGACGGCAAGATCCGTTTCTCGGTGTCGATCTCGGAACCCGACGCGGGCTCCGACGCCGCGAACACGAAGACGCGTGCGCGTCGCGACACCAACGGCGACTGGGTCGTCAGCGGCCAGAAGCTCTGGTGCAGCGGCGCGGCCGCGAAGGACACCGTGATCGCGATGCTCGTGCGCACGAGCACGGACGACAAGCATAAGGGCCTGTCGGTGCTGCTGATCCCGAACGACACGCCGGGCATGGTCATCAACAAGCTGCCGACGCTGTCGCGCCACGCGACCGGCACGACCGAGATCTTCCTCGACGAGGTGCGCGTGCCGGCCGACGCGCTGCTCGGCGAAGAGGGTCAGGGCTGGCGCATCATCACCGAGCACCTCGAGCTCGAGCGCTGCGCGGTCGCGGCCGCCTATACGGGCAATGCGCAGCAGGCCGTGAATACGGCGACGCGCTATGCACACGACCGCATCCAGTTCGATCACCAGCTTTACGACTTCCAGGTGATTCGCCACATGCTCGCCGACTGTCAGACCAAGGTCGACGCCGCGCGCCTGCTCTGCTACCGCGCCGCACGCATGGCAGCCGATCACGTGCCGTGCAGCCGCGAGGTGTCGATGGCAAAGCTGTACGGCTCGGAGACGCTGAAGGAATGCGCGCTGGCCGGCATGCAGATCCTCGGCGGCTACGCGAACTTGCCCGAAGCCGACATGGAGCGCTACCTGCGCGAGAGTATCCAGTCGACGATCGGCGGCGGCACGTCGCAGATCCAGCGCACGATCATCGCGAAGTCGATGCGCCAGTAACGGCCACAGCGATTTTCATCGGCGCGGCACGCATGCGGCCGCGCCACACCCCGCCATTCCATCATCAGGAGACACCGCCATGAGCGGCATCAACAACAGCATCAACATTCCGCTCGACGAGCTCGAAGTCGGCCAGAAATTCCGTTCGCCGGGCCGCACCGTGACCGAGAGCGACGTCGTGATGTTCTGCATGTTCACCGGCAACTGGATCGAGATCCACTCGAACAAGCAATATGCGGAGAAGACGCGCTGGGGCGAGCGCATCGTGCAGGGCATGCTGACGTTCTCGCTGATTTCGGGCCTGCTGCAGTTCGGTCCGGCGATCCAGGCGAACTACGGCGTCGACAAGATGCGCTTCCTGAACCCGGTGAAGATCGGCGACACGGTCTATGCGACGGCCGAAGTCATCGCGAAGAAGGACAAGGACGACAAGTTCGGCGTCGGCACGATGCTGATCCAGGCGTACAACCAGCGCGGCGAAGTCGTGCAGCGCAGCGAATGGAGCCTGCTGATGCTGCGCAAGCGCGCCGACCTCGACGCGCTGATCGCCGAAGCGCAGCCCGATTTCAAGGTCTGAGGAGCGCAGCCATGACTCCTCGTCCGGTTGCGGCGATCGTCGGCATGGGCGACGCCTACGCGTCGCGCGCGAATCGCAAGGACCCGCTGCAGTTGGCCGCCGAGGCGACGCTCAACGCGCTCGCCGACGCGGGCATCGGCAAGGACCAGGTCGACGCCGTGTTCACGGGGCGCTCGCCGTGGGCCGACAAGCGTTCGCAGTGGAGCAACATCTTCATCTCGCATATGCAGATACCGGTGACGATCACGAGCGAGCTGACGATGCACGGCGCGGGCCTGACGTCGACGCTCGCGATCGCGTCGCAGATGATCGCGGCCGGCCGCGCCGAGTACGTGCTGTGCCTGCAGAGCGACGCGACCGAGCTGTTCGTCGACGCGGTCGCGATGGGCGCGGAAGCCGACGCGGATCCGCAGTTCGAGATTCCGTACGGCCCGACGATTCCGGCGCTCTATGCGCAGGCCGCGCAGCGCTACTTTCACGAGTTCGGCATCACCGAGGACGATCTCGCCGATGTCGCGATCGCGAACCAGCGCTGGGGACGTCACCATCCGCATGCGGCGAAGGCGAAGTTCGGCGAGATCGATCGCGCGGCGGTGCTGTCCTCGCCGTACGTCGCGACGCCGCTGCGCCGCTGGATGTGCTCGACCTGGGGCGGCGGCACGGGCGGGGCGCTGATCGTCACGTCGCCGGAGAACGCGCGTCACGCGCGCGATCCGGTCTACCTGCTCGGCTACGGATCGGCGACCACGCACGAGTACCTGACCGATCGCATGAACCTGCGTCGCTGCCGTTTCGACAGTCTCGGCGCGTTGCCGAACCTGACGACTACCGCGACGGCCGAAGCGGCGCGCCAGGCCTATGCGATGTCGGGGCTGACGCCCGCCGACATCGACATGGCACAGATCTCGGTGAACTTTGCGCATATGGGGCCGATCGTGATGGAGGATCTCGGCTTCGCGAAGAAGGGGCGCGGCATCGATCTCTATCGCGAAGGCCGCACCGGCGTCGACGGCGACCTGCCGACCGACACCAACGGCGGCTGGCTGTCGTTCGGGCAGCCCGGCATCTCGTGCAACATGGACAGCATGATCGAGGCCGTCCGGCAGTTGCGCGGGACGGCACTCGGGCTCGCGCCGTCGCGCCGCCCGCAAACCGTGCTCGTGCAGGGCGCGGGCGGCATGCTGGCTGCCGGCGCCGTGCTGCTGCTGTCGTCCGCAACGTGATATCCGACCGGAGCATTCCATGACCGAAACGCATTCCCCGAATGCCTGGCCGCAACCCTACCGGCTGCTCGACGCGCAACCGTACTGGGACGCGCTGGCCGAAGACAAGCTGACGTACCAGCGCTGCACGTCCTGCCACGAAGCCGTGTGGCCGGCGCACTCGTTCTGCACGCATTGCGGCGAGAAGTCGCTCGACTGGACCGAATCGTCGGGCCGTGGCGAAATCTATTCGCACAGCACGATCATGCGCGGGCCGACGCCGGTGTGGGCCGGCATCGTGCCGTACACGGTCGGCTTCATCCGCATCGACGAAGGCTATTACCTGTTCGCGCAGATCGATGCGCCGGCCGAGACGATTGCGATCGGCCAGCGCGTCGAGGTCCGCTTCGTGCAGCGCGGCGCACAAAAGTTGCCGGTATTCGTGCCGTCGACAACCTGAGGGCCGCACGCGGCGCGCCGGCCCACCGGCGCCCGCGCGGCGTGCCCCGCTCACGGAGGAGACATCGTGAAGCCCTTTGATTTTCATCGCGTCGACGGAGGCTGAGATGGCCGGACCGCTCGACGGAGTACGCATCCTCGACCTGACGTCGAACTTCATGGGCCCGTACGCGTCGCTGCTGCTCGCCGACATGGGCGCCGACGTCTGCAAGATCGAATCGCGCGACGGCGACACGACGCGCCATATCGGCCCGAGCCGCCATCCGGGCATGGGCCCGATCTTCCTGCACCTGAATCGCAACAAGCGCAGCCTCGTGCTCGACCTCAAGCATCCGGACGGGATCGGCGCGCTGAAACGCATGGCCGAAGCGGCCGACGTACTGCTGTACAGCATGCGGCCGCACACGATGGCGAAGCTCGGCGTCGCGTACGAGGACGTACGCAAGCTCAATCCACGCATCATCTACTGCGGCGCGTTCGGCTTCGGTCAGAACGGCCCGTATGCGTCGCGCCCGGCATACGACGACCTGATCCAGGCTGCGGTCGGGATGCCGGTGCTGCAGAGCCGCAAGGCCGGACCGCCGACCTATGTCGCGACGGCGATCGCCGATCGCGTCGTCGGCATGGCGACCAGCAACGCGGTGGCGATGGCGCTCTACCGGCGCGAGAAGACCGGTGTCGGGCAGCAGGTGTTCGTGCCGATGCTCGAGACCTTCGCGCACTTCGTGCTTGGCGACCATCTGTACGGGCACACGTTCGTGCCGCCGCTCGGCGACTGGGGCTATGCGCGGATGATGAATCCCGACCGCCGCCCGTATCGCACGCGCGACGGCTATATAGGCGTGAATGTCTATGCGGACCATCACTGGCAGCGTTTCTTCGTGCTGTGCGGGCATCCGGAGATGGCCGACGATCCGCGCTTCAACAACATCGGTGGGCGCACCGAGCATATCGCGCAGCTGTACGCGTTCCTCGCGAGCGTGTTCGAGACGCGGACCACGGCCGAATGGGTGAACGCGCTGACCGAAGCCGACATTCCGGTGATCGAGATGAATACGCCGGAAACGCTGATCGACGATCCACACATGAAGGCGGTCGGCTTCTTCGCCGAGCTGGATCACCCGTCCGAAGGCCGGATCCGGACGCTAGGCATCCCCCAGCAATGGAGCGAAAGCGCGCCGGCGTTGCGCTATCCGGCGCCGCGCCTCGGCGAGCATTCCGCGGCGTTGCTGGCCGAGTACGGCTTTGGTGCAGAGGAAATCGACCGGATGCTGCGCTCCGGCGGCGCGTATGCGCCGGACGCGAGCGGCTCGCCGCAATCGCAGTAAGACGAAATCAGGAGAAGCGACATGTTGCGTGACCTGCCGCTGTCGGGTGTTGTGGTGGTCGAACTGAGCGATAGTGCGTCAGCGCCGTTCGCCGGAAAAATCCTGGCGTCGCTCGGCGCCGAAGTCTGGAAGATCGAGCGCCCGACCGGGGACTCGGCGCGCGGCTGGGGGCCGAGCGAATGGAAGGGCAGCGGCGCGGCGTATCACGCGCTGAACCGCGGCAAGCGTTCCGCCTGTATCGACATCAAGGACCGCGAGCAACTGGCGACGCTGCACCGGCTGATCGCCGAGCACGCGGACGTGTTCATCCATAACCTGCGGCCGGGCTCCAGCGCACAATACGGGCTCGATGCCGACAGCCTGCGTGTAACCAAGCCGGAACTGATCTACTGCGAGATCGGCGCGTTCGGCCATCTCGGGCCGCTGAACACGCTGCCCGGCTACGATCCGCTGATGCAGGCGTTCTCGGGGATCATGAGCATCACGGGCGAGGAAGGGCAGGCGCCGGTTCGCGCCGGCGTGTCGATCGTCGACTTCGGCGCGGGGCTTTGGGCCGTGATCGGCATCCTGTCAGCGCTGTATCGCCGCCAGATCAAGCACTGCGGCGCGACCATCAACGGCTCGCTGCTGGAAACGGCGATCGGCTGGATGACCGTGGCGATCGCGAACTACAGCGCCGACGGCGATACCGGCGGCCGGCACGGATCGGGGGTCGCGTTCATCGTCCCGCATCGCGCGTATTCGACGGCCGACGGCTATCTAATCGTCAGCGCCGCGAACGACGCGTTGTTCGCCAAGCTGTGCGCGGCGCTCGAGCGCCCCGAATGGGCGCGCGACGAGCGCTTCGCGACCAATGCGGCGCGCCTGCGCAATCGCACGGAGATCGACCGCCTGATCGGCGAGCGGCTCGCGACGGACAATCGCGCCGCGTGGCAGACGCGCTTGCAGGCGGCGGGCATTCCCGTCGCGCCGATCCAGACTACCGCCGAGGTGGTCGCGCACGCGCAGACGCACGCGCTCGGCATCATCGAAAAACCGTCCGACGACGAGATCGGCCTGGTCGGACTGCCGCTGTCGTTCGACGGCAAGCGCCCGCCGCCGCTGCACGCCGCGCACGACATCGGCGCCGACAACGCGTCGCTCGACGCGCTGCTGCGCACCGGCCGCTAGGCGCGTCGTGGCAACAGTCTGACGATTGGCGGCGCAGCGCGCCGGGCAACCGTTGCGGATGCGCTGCCGCGCCACGGAAACCGCCGCACGCGCGCAGCCGTGCGCGATCGCGCGGCCGCGTCCCGCCGCGCCGCTCGCGTCGATCCGGTGTACGATCGGCGTCGAACGCCGCGATCCTTCACGCGCCGCGCGCGCCGCCACGCCTCGTTTCCCGCACGACGCTCCCGGCACGACGACGATGGCGCGCGAGCGGCCGCGACGCGCGACAACGTCATCGAGACGTGCATGAGGGGAGACATGAGTACATTCAATCGCCTGCACCTGATCCGGCAGGTCGATCTGTTTACGCTGAAGCTGTTTCTGTCGGCGGTCGAGGAGCAGCAGATCGGGCTTGCGGCCATCCGCGAGAACGTCGCCGCGTCGACCGCGACCAAGCGCATCCAGGACCTCGAGGACATCGCCGGCATCAAGCTGCTCGAACGCAGCCCGAAAGGCGTGGCGCCTAGCCCGGCCGGCGAGGTGCTGGTCCGCTACATTCGCCGCATCTTCGACGACCTCGATGACATGCGTTCCGAGATTTCGTCGTTCACCGACGGCATGCGCGGAGAACTCTCCGTCGCGTCGGCGCGCTCGATCATCGTGCCGTTTCTCGCGCGTGAGATCGGCGAGTTTCAGCGCGAGTATCCGCTCGTCGATCTGGTCGTGAACGAACTCGAGAACGTCGAGATCGTGCAGGCCGTCGCGCGCGGCGATGCGGACGTCGGCGTGTTCGCGGCCGCGCACGAACTCGATCTCGGCGGCGTCGACGTGACGCCTTACCGCGAGGATCGCCTCATCGCGGTCGTCCCGCTGGGCCACCCGCTCACGGCGCGCGCCAGCCTGACTACCCAGGATCTGCTGTCGGAAAACCTGATCGTGGTCGGCGCGATGCTCGGCGCAATCCGCGCGGCCGCGCGCCGTATCGGTGTCGATTTCGAGCCGCGGTACGGCGTCAGGAGCGCGGGCGTCGCCGTCAGCCTCGTGCAGGCCGGACTCGGCGTGACGGTGCAGCCGGAGTGCCTCGTCAGTCACGAACTGTTCAGCCGCGTCGCCGTGATGGAGCTGGCGGAGCCGTGGGCCGTGCGCCGCATCCATATCGCGACCGCGCGGGGCCGCGAGCAGGGCCCGATCGCGCGCGCGCTGATCCGGCAACTGCTGGACCGCCCCCCAGGCGACGCGCCGGCGGCGTGACGAACCGCGCGGCCGTCAGGGCTTGCGGTATTTCAGTGCGTCGACCAGCAGCGAGAACGCGGAGGTCTCGTTCCGCCGGTTCGCGTAATAGAGGTGGTAGCCCTCGAAGGTCTTGCGCCATGCGCTCAACACCTCGAGGAGTTGCCCGGACGCAAGCGCCGTGCGCACGTATTCGACGGGCAGATAGGCAAGCCCGAGGCCGGCGAGCGCCGCGTCCCGCACGGGTGCGATGCTCGTGTACACCAGCGGGCCGTCCACCTTGATGCGTTGCTCGTTGCCGGCCCTCGTGAAAATCCACGGGAGAAATTCGCCGTGCGTCGGCAGGCGCAGGTTGATGCAGGCATGCGACACGAGATCGGCCGGGCGCTTGGGCGCCGGGTGCCGGTCGAGATACGACGGCGCACAGACGACGGCCATCGGCACATCGGGACCGATCCGCACCGCGATCATGTCCTTCGCGACGAGACGCCCGCGCCGCACGCCCGCGTCGAAGCGGCCGTCGACGATATCGGCCAGACCGTAGTCGGTCGTGATCTCGATCCGGATGCCCGGATGATCGGGCAGGAAACGCGCGATGGCCGGCTGCAGCACGCTTTGCACTGCGAATTCGTCGGCCGTCAGCCGGATCACGCCGGTCGGCTTGCCGATCAGTTCGCCGATCTCCTCAAGGCCGGCATCGATTTCGCTCATCGCTGGGCCGACGCGGTTCAGCAGCCGTTCGCCGGCCTCGGTCAGCGACACGCTGCGCGTCGTGCGCATGAACAGCCGCAGGTCGAGCCGCGCTTCCAGCCCGCGGATCGTCTGGCTCAGCGCCGATTGCGATACGCCGAGCCGTGCAGCCGCACGCGTAAAGCTACGCTCTTCCGCCACCATTACGAACGCGGATAGATCCTTGAGGTTATTGCCGGCCATTGAGAACCCCTGCTTATGACTTTAAGCAGATTTTGCAGGATTATCACTCGACGGGCCAGCGTCTAACATAGGTGCAGTTTCCAATTTTCACCGCAGCGAGGACAACGCCATGCCGCAATCCGTCACGTTCCCCAACCGCTCGGCAAACATTGCCGCCGATCTCTACGTCCCGCCGAACTTCGATGCCGGCACGAAGTATCCGGCCATCATCTGCGGCCACCCGATCAGCAGCTGCAAGGAGCAGACTGCGTCGATCTACGCGCAGAAGCTGGCCGCGCTCGGCTTCGTGACGCTCGCGTTCGACGCATCCCATCAGGGCGCGAGCGGCGGCGAGCCGCGCTACATCGAGGATCCGGCGTCACGCGTCGAGGACTTCCGTTGCGCGGTCGATTATCTGGTGACGCTCGATTACGTCGACGACGAGCGTATCGGCGTGCTCGGCATCTGCGGCGGCGGCGGCTATGCAGTCAACGCGGCGATGACGGAGCGCCGGATCAAGGCGGTGGGTACCGTCGTCGCGGCGAACTACGGCCGCATCATGCGCGAAGGCGACCTGTCGGCCGACGCGGCGCTCGCGACGCTCGACGCGATCGGCAAGCAGCGTACCGCCGAGGCGCGCGGCGCCGACCCGCTGATCGTCACCTACATTCCCGCGTCGGAAGCCGCGCGCAAACAGGCCGGGGTCAACGATATCGACATCGTCGAAGCCGTCGACTACTACACGACGCCGCGGGGACAACAGCCTGGCTCGCCGAACAAGCTGCGCTTCTCCCGCCTGCAGGCGGCGGTGGGCTTCGACGCGTTTCACCTCGCGGAGCAGCTGCTGACTCAGCCGCTGCAGATCGTCATCGGCAGCAGGCCCGGCGCGTTCGGGTCGTACCGCGACGGCTACGAACTATTCGAACGCGCGCGTTCGAGCCGGAAGAACCTGTTTGTCGTCGAGGGCGCAAGCCACTACGATCTGTACGACAAACCCGAATACGTCGAGCAGGCCATGTCGAAGCTCGGGCCGTTCTTTCAGGACAATCTCGGGGCCGCGCGTTGACGCCGGCGGAGCATTCCCGCGCACACATTTCAATTTTTCATCGGTCCGGTGTTCATGCCCGTGCCGCGCCGCTGAGGCGCTGGCGTGACGACGTCGACCTATCCAGAAAGCGTTTCATGGCAAAGATCTGGTTTATCACCGGCGCCTCGTCATGCTCGACTATTTGGAACGCGAGGTCGGCAAGCAGGCAGGCGATCCCGCGAAGGCCGCGCGCGTGATGGTCGATGCCGTCAATAGCGACGTGCCGCCGTTGCGGCTGATGCTGGGCAAGGACGCGTATCGCGCCTGGGACGCGGCCATCGCCGCGCGTCAGGCCGATCTGGCCGCATGGCGCGATCGCGGCGAAGCCACGGCCTACGATGGCGTCGAAGTGACGTCGATCGAGTCCCTTTCCGCGTAGGTCGAGGCATACCGCGCGTTCGCGCCGACTGTTAGTGCCGCGCCCGATCCGTCCGCTCGACGATCGGGTGCGCGCATTGCCGCCACCGGCATTTCAAAGTACGGAAGGACGCCCGGCGCGAATTGACCGCTGCGGCGCTGCCCGCGCATCGTGACGATATGTGCACCGCGTGCCCGCATATCGCGGCCGCACGCGCGATGCCGCAGCGCGCGCCGCCCTGGCCGCGTCACGACAGGAGACAGCATGCAATCCCCCAACGGCACCGGCGAGCCGGCATCTGCACCGACGGACGTCACCGCGGCCATCGCCGCGCATGTCGCGTCCATCGCGAACCGGTCCGCGACCGATGCCGATACCGCGGCACTGCGCCGGCTTTTCCTCGACAACTTCATCGTCTCGCTGTGGGGCGCGACGCGGCCGTGGACGGCCCAGATCGCACGCTGGTCGCGTCGTTTCGCCGGTACGGGGGCGAGCCCGGTGCTCGGCGCCGACTGGGCGGCCGACGCATCGCTTGCCGCGCTGGTACACGGCACGGCCTCGCACAGCTACGAACTCGACGACACGCATAACGAGACGCTGAGCCATCCCGGCGCGGTCGTCATTCCCGCCGCGTTGGCCGTCGCGGCGAACACGGGCGCGTCGCGGGCCATGCTGTTCCGGGCCGTGGCGGCCGGATACGAAGCGATGGCGCTGGTCGGCGCCGCAGCGGGCGGGATGGAAACCGTGCATCGCGGCTTTCATCCGACGGCGATTTTCGGCACGTTCGGTGCGGCCACGGCCTGCGTGGCGCTACACGCCTACCGCGACGACACGCCCGTCACGCCGGAATCGCTGATCCGTGCGTGGGGGCATGCGCTGTCGCAGGCAAGCGGCGCGATGCAGTTCTCGGCGGAAGCGTCGGGCGGGGAGGTCAAGCGCGTTCATGCGGGCATCGCGGCACGCAACGGCGTGCTCGCTGCGGAATTCGCGCGAATGGACGCCGTAACGGCGCCGCGGCGCGTCGTCGAAGGCACCTACGGGCTCGCCGCGCTGTTCGGCGGCCCGCTGCGCGCGGTCGAATTGGGCGGCCCGCTGCAGATCCATTCGATCAGCCTCAAGCCGTACGCGTGCTGTCGCCTGTTCCATTCGACGATCGACGCGCTCGCCGAACTGACTGCCGACTTCACGATGCGGACCGACGACATCCGCGAGATCGTGATCAGCGGCCCGCAGCTCATCGCCGATCAGCACATGCTCGCGCAGCCCGAATCGACGATGGCAGCCCAATACAGTTGCCCCTATATCGTCGGCGCGACGCTGAGCTACGGCCCGACCCGCTATGACGCCTATGACGACGCGTTCCTCGGCGATCCGCAGATCCGGCGCATTGCGGAGCGCGTACGTTTCGAGGCGAGCGACGCGTTGACGCAGTATTACCCGACCCGCTTCGCGACGGGCGTACGGATCGTGCGCGACGACGGCAGCGCCCAGTCGAGCGTCGTGATCGACAGCGTCGGTACGCCTGCGAGACCGCTGACGCTCGAGCAGATCGTCGCGAAGGGCGCAGGACTGGCGTCGCATGGCGTGCGCGCATCGGCCGGCAGGGAATTCGCTGCGCTCGTTCAAGACGCACGCAGCGATGGCCGGATGCTCGCGCAGGCGCTGGCCACCGCGTCGTGCGAGATTCATGCAAACGGGAGTGAGGAATGAGTGTTCATGACCATGCCGCGGCAACGGAACGCGTCACGCGCGAGCCGCTGCACACGAGGCAGATCACGTTCGAGGGGTTCAAACGAAGCGACGGTCTCTTTGAAATCGAAGGCTATCTGACCGACCGAAAACCGCACGATTTCGCGCCGCCGAGCAGCCCGCGCGTGGTGCCGGCGCACGAGCCGATCCACGATCTCGGCTTGCGCGTGGTGTTCGATCTCGACATGATCGTCCACGAGGTCGAAACGTTCATCCGCGCGTATCCGTACCGCGAATGCCCGGGCGGCGGCGCGACGCTGCAAGCGCTGGTGGGGCTGCGCATCGGTGCGGGCTGGAGCGGCGAGGTACGCAAGCGGCTGCCGTCCGGCGACACCTGTACGCATTTGCGCGAAATCCTGATCCCGCTCGCCACCGCGGCCATTCAGACCGTCAATCCGCTGCGTTCGCAAACCTTGCTCGACGCGACCGACGCCAGCGGAAAACCGCTCAAGATCGACAGTTGCTTCGCATACGGCGCGTCGCGCGAGCTCGTCCTGCAGCGCTGGCCGGCGTTTCATCGCCCGGATCGAAGCTGAGCAGCGGGCGCGGCCAAGCGCTCGCTGCGCGCCTTCATCGCGTCACCGGCCGTTGCCTGGCACGCCCGGTGACGTTCGTTTTTTTCCATGCCTTTCCCTACGCGTCGACCTGCCCGGATCGACCGTCGGGGCGGCATTCCGAGGCGCGTGTCCGATCGCGAAAGTTCGACCGCGATTGATAAGCCCGGCTTATTATCGTAAGTGCTTTAAGCAGTCTAGTTGCTGACGATATCGATCGCTATATTTGAACCGTCCGGGATGCAAACCTCGAATCGCCCCGGCAAGACATCTAGCGGAGAACCCATGAAATCAGTCAAATTCAGCAACGGCTCGCTCGAAATGGCCGGTAACCTCTATTTCCCCGAAGGCTTCGATGCGTCGCGCCGGTACGCGGCGATCGTCTGCGTTCATCCGGGCGGCGGCGTCAAGGAGCAAACGGCCGGCCGTTATGCGGAACAGCTCGCGCGCGAGGGATTCGTCACGCTCGCGTTCGACGCGTCGTTCCAGGGAGAGAGCGGCGGCATGCCGCGGTTTCTCGAGGATCCCTATGCGCGCGTCAACGACGTGCGTAGCGCGGTCGATTTTCTGGCGACGCAAGACTTCGTCGATCGCGACCGGATCGGCGCGCTCGGCGTATGCGCAGGCGGCGGCTATGCGGTCCACGCGACGATGACCGACCGGCGCATCAAGGCGGTCGGCGCCGTCAGCGCGGTCAATATCGGCAGCATGTTCCGCGTCGGCTGGCATGGCAACGAGGCGCCGGAGAAATCGATCGCATTGCTCGAACTCGGTGCCGCAGCGCGCACGCGCGAAGCCGCCGGCGAGCCGCTCTCCTATATCCCGTTCTCGCCGACGAGCCTCGAGGGTGTCGAGGATCGCGACATGCGCGAAGCGTACGACTACTACCGTACGCCGCGTGCGCAGCACCGGAACACGCCGAGCCAGTTCACGACGAGCAGCCTGCCGCAGCTCGTGACCTACGACGCCTTCGCATTGGCCGACTTGCTGCTGACGCAACCGCTGCAGTTGGTCGCCGGCAGCGAAGCGGGCTCGCTGTGGCATAGCCAGAACCTGCTGGAAAAAGCGGCCAGCACCGACAAGCACCTTCATGTAATCCAGGGTGGCACGCACATGTCGCTGTACGACACGCCGGAGCAGATGCGTGAAGCGGTGTCGACGCTGGCGCCGTTCTTCGGCAAGCACCTGTAATCATGCGGGTACCGCGCGGGCCGGTGTCGCGTCCGCGCGGATCAGGTCCGCGGCTTTTTCGCCGATCATGATGCAGGCCGCGTTGGTATTGCCGGCGACGATCTTCGGCATGATCGACGCATCGGCGACGCGCAACCGCGCGACGCCACGCACGCGCAGCCGCGGATCGACGACGGCCTGCGCATCGACACCCATCCGGCAGGTGCCGACCTGGTGCCAGCCGCTGTTGCCGTAGGTCTTGAGATGGGCGAGCCACTGTTCGTCCGTCGTGACGGCCGCGCCCGGCACGCGTTCCTCGACGATCCGCGACGCGAGCGGGGCAGTGTTCGCGATGCGCCGCATCAGCCGCAAGCCCGCGATCGAACGCCGGATGTCGCCGGGATCGCTCAGGTAATTCGGATGAAACGCGGGCGCATCCAGAGGGTTCGGCGACTTCAGCGTCATATGACCGCGCGAGTCGGGCGTCAACAGGACGACCGCCGCACCGATGGCCGGGAAATCGTCGACGACCGGCTCGCCGGATGCCGAGAATTTGAACGTCATCGGGCTCACCGTCAGTTGCAGGTCGGCTTCCGGGCGCCCCGGCTCGCTGCGCGCATAAGCCGTCACGGGTGCCGCACCGAGCGCGAGATACCCGCGGCGAGTGAGCAGATAGCGCACGCCTTCGAGATACTTGCGTAGCCCGCGCAGCCGGTGGTTATAGGAGCTGTCCGGCGTGACGCGCCATGCCAACGAGCCGAACCAGTGATCCTGCAGGTTGCGGCCCACCTCGGGCGAGTCGACCGTCGCCGCGATCCCGTGGCGATGCAGGGCCGCCGCGTCGCCGATGCCCGATAGCATCAGCAATTGCGGCGAAGCCAGTGCGCCGCCCGACAGGATCACTTCGCGCGCGGCAGCGATGTGCCGCCGCACGCCGCGATCCAGCACCTCGATGCCGGTCGCATGGCCGGCTTCGAGCACGACGCGCATCACGCGCACACCGGTGCGCACGGTCAGGTTGCGGCGATGACGTACCGGTTCGATGAACGCGTCATAGGACGAATGGCGGCGCCCGTCGCGGATCGTATATTGCCGATAGGCGACGCCTTCGTACGGCGGCCCGTTCAGATCGGCACTGCGGGCAATGCCGGCCTGCTCGGCCGCGGCGATGAAATTGTCGGCGCTCGGGTGCGAGATGGCCGCGTCGCTGACGTGCAGCGGGCCCTGTGCACCATGATGGTCGCTCGCGCCGCGCTGGTTCGTTTCCGACCGGATGAAATAGGGCAGCACGTCGGCCCAGCTCCATCCGTCGTTGCCGAGCGCGGCCCAATGGTCGAAATCGCTCGGCTGGCCGCGCATGTAGATCATGCCGTTGATCGCGCTGCTGCCCCCGAGGCCTTTGCCGCGCGGCCAGTAGACGGTGCGGCCGCCGAGCGTCGGCACGGGCTCGGTATCGAACGCCCAGTTGAACCGTTTGTCCATGAAGAGCTTGCCCGCGCCGGCCGGCGTGCGCACCCAGAAGTTGTTCATGTCCGCGCCCGCTTCGACGAGCAGCACGCGCACCGTGGGGTCCTCGGACAGGCGGCTCGCCACCACACAGCCCGATGAGCCTGCTCCTACTACGATGTAGTCGTATGTTTCCATCGCGTGTGGCACCTCATGCCGATCTCGGGATCAGCGGCACGACCGTCGCCGCGACGATCGCGGGGATCGCAAACGCATAGAAATTCCAGTGCAGGCCGAGATTGGCGCCGACGATCCAGCCGCCGATCATCGGCCCGAGGATCGAGCCGAAACGCCCGACGGCCTGTGCGCCGCCCAGCGCCGACCCGCGGCACGAAGTCGGGAAGTGTGAGGCGATATACCCGTAGATCAGGCTGCTGGTGCCGATCGAGCTGAGCCCCGCGCCGAATACGGCGAGCATCAGCCAGCTGGAATCGAGCTTCTGGCTCAGCACGATCAGCGACAAGCCGCCGAGCACGAGAAACGCAAACATGACGCGTCGCGTGCCGACGCGATCGGCGAGCCATGCGCCGCCGAGCATGCCCACGACCGCCCCGAACTGCATCACGAGCAGGAACTGCAGCGACGAGCCAAGCGGATAGCCGGCCGCTCGCATCAGCTGCGGCAGCCACGCATTGAGCCCATAAATGATCAGCTGCACGCAGAAGGTCATGAACGCGAGCAGCAGTGCCGTGGCGCGGAACGGGCGCGACAGCACCAGCCGGTAGCCGCCTGCCGCCCGCGCGGCGCCATGCGAAACGCGTTGGGCATCCTTGTCGCGCAGGATCTGGTCGAGATCGAGCGAATAGCGGGCCGCGAGCGTGCGCGCCTCGTCCATACGGCCGCGATTGACGAGGAAATCCGCCGACTCGGGCAGTAGGAAGTACATGACCGGCAGGATCAGCGCATACAGTGCGCCGAGCGCGTACAACGTGCGCCAGCCGTGCTCGTGAAGCAGCGCGATGGCCAGCAGCGCGCTGACGATGCCGCCTACCGAGTAGCCGGTCAGCGTGAGCGCGTTGTAGAACTGGCGGCGGCCTTTGGGTGCGTACTCCACCGCCAGCGCCACGGCGGACGGCACCACGCCGCCCATGCCGATTCCCGTGACGAAGCGGGCTGTGCCGAGGAACGTTGGGGAGGTCGCAAACGCGCAGACGAACGACCCGACCGAGAACCAGAGCACGCCCACCATGAGCAGGCGGCGTCGGCCGATACGATCGGTCAGCGGGCCGGCCACCGCGAGGCCGACCATCAGCCCGACCAGCGTCCAACTGCCGATCATGCCGGCGGCGGCAGGCGTCAGATGCCAGCCGGGCTCGGCGAGCAGATGCGGAACGGTGGCGCCGTAGACGATGAGATCGTAGCCGTCCGCCACGATCGTGAGGAAGCATAGAAGCACGACGAATAGACTGCTGCGGACCGGCGGCGTTGCTTGATTCATGTTGTCTCCATACCTTTGTTGTAAATGTATTGCCTGAAGAATCCTTCCGGATTCCCAACCATGGCGATCCTCCTTGCACGCAATCAATGCCGAAGGATCTATTCCGGAAACGTCCCGGATTTTTCTTATGCGTCGAGTCGGATCCCGCTCGAACGTCGCAATGGGCGTGTGCGTGCACGCCTTGCCGGTGATGACGGACACCGCCTTCGGGTCGCCGGGATGGCCGGCCGGCGAGCGCGATGTCTGCCGTGCAGTTCGATGCTGCTGCAGCCTCGTGCCGATGCGCGCGTATCGCGTTCATCACGGCTGCAATCCGCGATGGGCAGCGTAAGAGCATGCCGCCGGCGAACCAATTGAGTTTTCATGAAGCCGCGATTCGACGGGATCGAATTCGGCAGCCGTGTACCGGCAATCGATCCGCAGGTGCAGGCCGCGCGCCGCGCCTCGGCGTTTCCGGCCCTGCGCATGTGCCCATTCGAAAACCGGAGCGAGGGTTTTGGCGAAAATCTCACGACGTGTCGAACGAGTAAGGAGCGACGCTGCGCCGAAGCAGGGAAGCGGCCGTGCATACGGCCATGAACGCGCGGTCAGGCCATCGCCGATCTCAAATGCGGTGCGCCGAGCAGAAAGCTCTGCATCCCGACACAGCTGACGATTTGCATGACCTGCAGCACTTGTGCCGGCGTCGCACCGTAGCGAAGCGCGTTACGCATATGAATGCGGACGCCCGGTTCGAACAGATGCGTCGTCGATACGTCGATTGCCACATACAACAGCTCCTTGACGACGGGCGGTAGCGCCGCGGTCTGCCAGGGCGCCGACGAAAAGGCCGTATAGCCGTCGAAGAATGCGGGCGAGCTGCGTACCATGCCTTGCAGTTCGTCGCTCCAGTAGCCACGACGCTCGCAGAACTCGGTGCATACCTTGTCGAACGCGCGGTCGAGCGGGAACGCGGCATCGACCGATTCACCGGCGGCGGCAAGCTCCTCGAGCAGGATCGGCACACCGACCATGTACGCATGGATTCCGAGCACGGAGGCGATCTGTAGCACCTCGCGCAGTTCGGCTCGGGTGGCGCCATGTTTGACGGCAGCGTCGATGTGCTGTCCGACGGCTTCGGCATTCAGATGCGTCACGCTTGCGTTCGCGGCAATCAGGACGAAATGCCGGATCTTCGGCTCCAGGTGCGGCGAGCCGAGCGCGACTTCCGCCATGGACAGGTAACGGTCGAAGAACGCGGGATCCTCGTTCAGACCGATATCGAGGGCGTCGTTCCAGAAGCCGTGAAGTCGTTCGAACCGGGCCTTGAGTGAGACGGGATCGCTCATGATGGTCGTCTACCTGAGATTCGGCGCCGAGGATGGGCCGCGATAGCAGGATAAGGGCCGACTTGCCGCGCGCGAATCCGTTTCGTTCGAGCCTTCCGTACGTTGAAAATCTTCCTGTATCGATTGACCGGCTGGCTTTCCGCGATCGCCGATGCGGCGGGGCGCGTGGACCTTGTTCCTTGTATCCGCATGGTCGGTTCGAGACGACGTGCTGTCGCCACCGCGATTTAGCCGCGAGCCGAGTATGTGGATGCGTCGGTTGCCGGGGCGCGGGCGAGCGGAGCTGCGGCGTCCGTTGCGCGCCCGATCTCGCTCGGAAGTCGGGTTCCGTTGTACGGAAATGACCGCTCGCCAAAATTGACCGTCCCCCGACACGGCGGCACGCTTTACACGCACCTGTCGGCGTCGTTCCGATCGGCACGGTCGGCGCAATCTCAATCGTTCCATGCCGCACGATCGACGCCCGACAGAGACCACTACGGAGACAAGTCATGCCCCTTTTCAACAGCTTGCGATCGAATCGTCGAGACGATGCCGATACACCGGCGACGTCCCGGGCCACACGGGGCGCTGCAACGGCCTCGCGCGTCGCGGAGTAACGCACATGGTGCTGGATTCCGACATTGCCACGATACTGAAAAGCCTCGAATCCGCGCCGCCGATGGAGAGCCTGTCCGTCGAGGCACTCCGCGAGGGGCTGGCGTATCCGCCGCTCGACCGGCGCACGGTCGTGGGCGAAACCGTCGATTTCGACATACCGCTCGACGGGCGCGTGCTCGCGGCGCGCCTGTACCGGCCGGTAGAGCGAAAAAGTGAAGGCGTGACCGTGTTCTTTCACGGCGGCGGTTTCGTGATCGGCAATCTCGACACGCACGATCACGTGTGTCGCGACCTCTGCGCGGGAAGCGGCGCCGCCGTGATTGCTGTGGACTACCGGCTTGCGCCCGAACATCGCTTTCCCGCCGCGGTCAACGATTGCTTCGATGCGGTGTGCTGGATCGGGCAGCACGCCCACCTGCTGTCGCTCGACGCGTCGCGCCTGGTCGTGGCCGGCGACAGCGCGGGCGGCAACCTCGCCGCCGTGACGGCGCTGCGAATCCGCGACGAAGGCGGCCCTCCACTATGCGCGCAGGTGCTGGTCTACCCGGTGACCGACTATCACACGCCGCCTACGCGTTCCTACGTCGAGAACCAGTCCGGCTATCTGCTCACGCGCGGGGCGATGGTGCGGTTCTGGCGCCACTACGTCGAAAACGAGCAGGACGCGTTTCATCCGCATGCGTGCCCGCTGCGCGCGAAGTCGCTGGCGGGATTGCCGCGTGCACTCGTGGTGACGGCCGGTTTCGATCCGCTGCGCGACGAAGGCGACGCCTACGCGAATCGCCTGTTCGACGCCGGCGTGCCCGTCACGTTGCGGCACTACGAGGGCATGATCCACGGCTTCTTTCGGATGGGCCTCGCATGCGCGGCCGCACAGGAAGCGCTGATGGCGGCTGCGGCCTGGATAAGCGATGCGATGGCGCGTTGACACGTCTAGCCTGTTTGATGAACCGATCCGGAATTTCGAATGGAAACCTTGAAACATATCGGCTTTTTGGGCCTCGGACAGATGGGCGGCCCGATGGCCGAGCGCTTGCTCGGGCAATCGTTCCGCCTGCATGTCTACGATCCGTCGCCTGCGGCCCTCGAGCCCTTTATCGAAGGCGGCGCGGTCATCCATGATTCGCCGCGCGAGGTCGCCGATGCGGCCAGCATCGTCTTTGCCTGCTTGCCGAATCGCGATGTGTCGCTCGCGGTCGGCCTCGGCCCGGACGGCGTCGTGCATGGCAAAGCGATTCGCGTGTACGCGGAGATGTCGACGATCGGTCAGGACATGATCGAGCGAATCGGCGCCGGGCTGGCCGAGAAAGGAATCGACATCGTCGATGCGCCGATCTCGGGAGGCGCGCCCGCTGCGCGGGCCGGCACGCTCGCGATGCTCGCCGCCGGCACGCCGGCCGCGGTCGAGCAGCTCATGCCGCTGCTGTCGCTGATCGGCAAAGCGGTACTCGTGATGGGCGAGCGCGCCGGCATGGCGCAGATCATGAAGATCGTCAACAACATCATCATGGCGACCAATCTCGTCGTCTGCTCGGAAGGGCTCGCGATGGGCGCGAAGGCCGGTCTGGACCCGGACATGATGATGCGGCTGCTCGACGCCGGTACGGCACAGAGCTTTGCGGGCTCGAAGATGCTGAGCCGCGCCGTGTCGGGCCGATTCGACTATGGCGCGGCGCTGGCCATCATCGAAAAAGATATGTCGCTCGGGTTCGACGAAGCGCGTCTGCTGAATATCGCGACGCCGACCATCGACCGCGCGCGCTACGTCTGGCACGCGGCCTACGAAGCGGGGCGCGGGGCGCAGGACTTTACTTCGATTCTGACGTTCGTCGCGGAGCAGGGCGGCACGCGCGTGCGAGGGCGGACCGCCTGAGTTTGCGTTAGCGCGACGCGCTGCCGCCAATCCGCCTGCATGCCGTCACGGTTCGAAGCGAACGTCGCGAAGCGCGACCTCGAGTTCGTGTGCGGCTTGTTTGAGCGCCGGCACGATGCGCTCCCTGACGGCGCCGATATCCGATTCGAACCGGATCGCGCCGCAACTGAGCGACATCGGTGTGGCGGCGCGGCCGACGCTGATCGGCCGCGCGATGCCATAGGCGTGACGCTGGTACTCGCCGAACGACATGCATACGCCGTTCGTGTCGAGATCGTCGAAGGCCTTCTCGATGCCGGTTCGCATCGCTTCGCGCTGTGGGCCGGCCGCTTCCAGCAACCGCGCGACGTATTGTTGCCGCTCCGGCTGCGGCAGCGTCCAGAGCCATGCACGCCCGATCGCCGTGCAGCCCATCGGCAGCAACGAACCGACGCCGAGCCGCAGCGTGGCGATGCCTGCGCTTGTCCGATGGGCGATATAGAGCATGTCGAGCCCGTCGGGCGCTGCGAGGGCGACCGACACGTTCAACTGATCGGCAAGCCGCTGCATCAGCGGGTTCGCGAGTCGCGTGACAGGATTGGTTTCGAGGTAGGCATAACCGATGCCGAACACGCCCGTCGCGAGCTCGAAGCGCGCGCCGCCCGCGACGCGGTGGATGTAGCCGAGATGGATCAGCGTAGAGGTCAAACGCGAGACGGCCGACCGCGACATGCCCGTGCGCTGCGCCAGTTCGCCGTTGGTCAGCGGTGCCCGCTCCGCGTGAAACGCGCGCAAGATCTGCAGGCCGCGATCGAGCGTCAGCGTGACATGAGTGGCTTCGGGCATTGCGGCTCCTGAACGATCGGGTTGCATGGCCATCGCGGTCCCTTGTTGTCAGACACCGTGCGGCGCGCGCTCGCGAAGCGTCTGCGCGATCGCGACGAGCCGCGGGCCGAGTTCGCGCTCGAGCCTCGCCTGCGCAAGGCGCGCCGTGCGTCCGACGCAGCCGAGCACCAGCGGCGGGCGATGGGGAAGCGATACGGGCGCGGCGACACACGCGAGTTCCGGTTCCCAGTCGCCGTGCAACATGCCGAACCCCAGTTCGCGCACCTGCGCGACTTTTTCGACCATGCGACGTCCGATGGTGGGCCAGTTGTCGTCCGCACGCTGCTCGAGCTCGCGCTGCAAGTAGCGGCATTCCGCTTCGGGCAACGCGGCCAGCAATGCCCATCCCATCAGCGAATACGCAATATGCATGCGCATGCCGGGCCGCAGCCGCAGATCGAGCACGGTGCGGCTCCCGATCTGCGTATCGAGAATCAGGATGTCGAGACGGTCGCGCGTGCCGAGCAGCACGTAGGTATCGGTCGCCTCGGCCAGTTTCCGCATTTCGCTGCTGGCGAGGCGCTGAAGGTTCGGGTCGACGACGGCCGCGTAGCCGAGCGCGAGCGACGCGGGCGCGAGCGCGTATTTCCGGCTGCTCTTGTCGTGGTGCAGGTAGCCCAGTGCGACGAGCGAGCGGAGCAGGCGCAGCGCCGTCGGCGGGGGAATGCCGGTTGCTTGCGCGATCTCCAGATTGCGGAGCCAGGCCTTGTCCGGGCCGAACGCCGACAGGATCGCCAGCCCGCGCGCGAGCGGCGTCACCATCGCGCTGCTCGGCGCGCGTTCACCGCGCGGCAGTTTCGGCCACGCGGTGTCGACGCCATGCGGGCCATTGCCGGACCTCGCATCGACGTGCGTCGGCAAGGATCTACCGGGTTGCATGCGTGTCTCCGTCTGTTTCTTCGATGGCGGACCGTATTTGGGTCCGACGCGCGTGCGCGCGTCCATGCGGATCGTACTACCTTCGCGCGAACCATGGAGTCGGGACGTGCCCGAGATCGAGACGGAGGGTGCGATGTCGCAGGTCAGTGCGACGCGCGCGCGACGACGCGGCGCAGCCGGTCGCAGATGAATTCCAGCCCGGTACGGCTCCCGGGCAGAATGCCAATCATCATGAGAAAGCCGTGCATCTGCTCGGCGGCGCGAAGATGCTGAACCGGCACGCCGGCCTCCTCGAGACGCCGCGCGTAAGCCTCGCCTTCGTCGCGCAACACGTCGTGCTCGGCGGTGACGACGATCGCCTCCGGTAGGCCCGACAGATCGGCTTCCCGAAGCGGCGACGCGAGACTCGACTGCCGGGCGTCGTCGGTCGGCGCATAGTGCGTCCAGTACCACATCATCGCGTCGCGATTGGTCAGCAGCTGATTGTCGGGCGAGACGTATGAAGGCCGATCGAATACGCAGTCGGTCACGGGATAGACGAGCAGCTGCCCGGCGAACGATACCGCTCGTTCGCGTCGCGCGAGCAGCGTCACCGCAATCGCGAGGTTCGCCCCCGCACTATCCCCGCCGACGAGCACCGGCAGCGTCGTCCCGAGCAGGGCGCGCTGCTCGGCGACGAGCCACTGCGCGGCCTGCCACGCATCGAGCACCGGCCGCGGAAACGGATGTTCCGGCGCCTTCCGGTATTCGACGAGCGCGACCGCAACACCTGCGCCGACCGCGATTTCGCGGCAAAGCGGCGTGAATTCTTCGATGCCGCCGACGACCCAGCCGCCGCCGTGAAAATACACGAGCAGCGCTTGCGGACGTTCATGCGGCACGAACAGGCGCGCGCGCAGCGTGCCGCCGTCGACCGGGATGTCGAGCGCAATGGTGGCACGCACGTCGGCGCCCGCGGACAGGATCGTGCTGATGCGCGCAAACGCGGCGCGCGCCTCGTCCGGCGTCATCAAATGACGCGGTTTCGACGCCGTCGCGGCGAGCTTGTCCATGAAGGCGCGGGTTTCGGTATCGAGGCTCATGATGGCGACTTTTCAGTAGCGCGATGCAGCGTGGCGCCGTTACGAGTAAGCGGTCGACTCCTTGACGCAGTCGAGCAGTGCATGCGATGTCTCAGTGAGCGCGTTTGCCGATGCTTTGCCTGCCAGCGAAAGCGCTCGGCAGCGCGCCCTGCGCGTCAGTTCAAGCCGACTTCGGCCCGCAGCGCGAACACCGGATCGTGCTGATCTCGGCGGCCGAGCATCCATGCCGGATTGAGCTTGGCGTCGGCTGCATCGACGAGGTGCGACTCGATCGCATCGAACACCGTTCGGCGACGCGCGATGCGCCATTCGTCGTTGCGCTTCTCGAAGCGGTCGACATAGCGGCCGAATACCTGGACGCGGCTGTTGTGCGTGCTGTCGGCATGTTTCGCGTCGAGCATCGACCGATGTTCGCTCGCCTGCGGCGCGAGCTCCAGCCGCGCGACGAAATAGGTTTCGACGGCGGCGACGCTATCGGACGCGAATTCCACGAGACAGTTGCCGAGGAAGTGCGTGGACGTCAGCAGGCTGGGCGCATCGTGCCGCTCCCTGACCCACGCAATGAACGCGTCGCGCGTGCCCTTGAAGTCGGCATGGTCGTCGTGGCAATCCTCGAAGAATGCGGAACGGACGCGTTCCCAGTCGCGACGATCGACGCCGCGCGCGTAACGAAGCATCACGTCCCGGATCTGGTCCTTGTCGATCAGGCGTTGCATGGCGGCAGACATGGCGTCGCGCTCCTTTCGTTTCCCTGCCGCAACGATGAAGAGCCGGGCTGGCTCGCGTCAATTCGCGCGATGCGCGTCTGCCGTACTTTGAAATCGCCGACGATCGTGCGGCGCGACATGCCAATCTGCCGGCATGCCTGGCGCGTCGGTCCCGCCCTCGGCATGCACGACCGCGACGTCGGCGCCGATTTCAATGTACGGGAAGGCGTCGCTGTCGGAATTGATGCCGACCGGCGTGCGGTCATTCAATAGGTTCCTGACAAGCACCAATCTTCAGGAGACAACGCAATGAACCAGACCTCGGACGTACTGGACGCCGTCATCGTCGGCGCCGGCTTTGGCGGACTGTATGCGATCAAGCGGCTGACCGATGCCGGCTTTCGCATCCAGGCATTCGAATCGGGCGACGGCGTCGGCGGAACGTGGTACTGGAATCGCTATCCCGGCGCGCGCGTCGACCTCGAGTGCTGGGACTACTCCTATTCGTTTTCTGCGGAGCTTCAGGACGAGTGGGACTGGCCCGAGCGCTATCCGACCGCGGCGGAGCTCATGCGATACCTGAATCACGTGGCCGATCGCTTCGATCTGCGCCGGCACATACGCTTCAATACGCGCGTCGAGTCCGCCGTATTCGATGAAAAGCGGAATCTCTGGAACGTGACGACATCCGATGGAAAAGTCACGCGCGCACGTTTCTTCGTGCCGGCGACCGGCGTGCTGTCGGTGCCGAAGCCGCCCGAGATTGCGGGAATCGAGACGTTCGCGGGCGAAAGTCATCACACCGGCCGCTGGCCGCACCACGAAGTCGATTTCAGCAACAAGCGGGTCGGCGTCATCGGCACCGGCTCGTCGGGTATCCAGGTGATTCAGGCACTTGCCGGCAAGTGCAAACACCTGACCGTGTTCCAGCGCACGGCCGTCTATGTCGTGCCGGCGAAGAATCATCCGCTGACGCCTGAAATGCATGCGCGCGTGCGGGCGACTTACGCGGAACGGCGCGAGATCAGCCGCCTCACGCGCTTCGGCATCGCCGTGCCGTTCCCGGTCGAGTCCGCGCTCGACGCCACGCCCGAAGAGCGCAAGCGCAAATATGAGAACGCGTGGGAAAACAGCCAGCTGCTCGGCTTTCGCATGTGCTACGGCGACATTCTGTCGAACGAGGCCGCCAACGAGACCGTCGCCGAGTTCATTCGCGGCAAGATCCGCGAGACGGTGAAGGACCCGGCGACGGCCGAGACACTGATGCCGCGCGGGTTCCCGTTCGGCACGAAGCGCCCGTGTCTCGGCGATACCTACTACAGCGTCTACAACCGCGACGATGTGACGCTCGTCGACCTGAAGGCGACGCCGATCGAGCGCGTGGTGCCGGAGGGCATCGTGACGAGCGACGGGCTGCACGAGCTCGATGTGCTGATCTACGCGACCGGTTACGACGCGCTGACGGGCGCGCTCACGCATATCGACGTGCGCGGCGTGGGCGGCGTCAGGCTCAACGACAAGTGGGCGGCCGGCGCGAAGACCTACCTTGGCCTGATGACGAGCGGCTTTCCGAACCTGTTCACGGTGACGGGGCCCGGCAGCCCGGGGCCGCTTGCGAACATGTCGATGAGCATCGAGCAGCACGTCGACTGGATCGCGCGCTGCATGGTCGATTTGTGCGAGGCGGGCGTCGTGCGGATCGACGCGGAGCCGAAGGCGGAAGAGGACTGGATGCAGCACGTCCAGGACGTCGTGTCGAAGACGCTCTATCTGAAAGCGAATTCCTGGTATGTCGGCGCCAACGTGCCGGGCAAGCCGCAGGTGTTCCTGCCGTATCTGGGCGGGCACGGCACCTACCGGAAAAAATGCGATGCGGTCGCGGCATCCGGTTACACAGGTTTTGTGCTGACGGGCGCCGAAGAGCGCAAGACCGAGTCGCGCGATACAGCGGTCGAACAGCAGGCGTAACGAACTCATCGCTGAGCGTGCTCGAGGGCTGCCCTGGTGTCACAAGCGCAAGGGCTGCCTGTCGAGCATCCCGGACTCGACGACATCGTGGTGCTGCACACGTTACAGACGTGCGCGTGCAAGCGAATCGGCGATGGGGATCGATGCTCGGACGGGAATCGTTCGAACAACATGAAGGAGACGTGAAATGGGCAGGCTTGACGGCAAGGTTGCATTCGTGACCGGTGCGGGCGGCGGCATCGGCGCTGCGATCTGCAAGCAGTTCATCGCCGAAGGTGCACGCGTGCTGGCCGGCGATATTCATCTGGATCTCGCGGAAGCGGCAGCCGAAGCGAGCGGTGGCGCGGAACGGATCGTCCCGCTGAGGCTCGACGTCACCGACAAGGAGAGCGTCTGCGCCGGTTTGGCGCGCGCCGCAGAGGCGTTCGGAAAGATCGACGTGCTCTGCAATACCGCCGGCGGATCGACGCCGCATGATGCGCGCGTGACCGACGCACCCGAAGAAGAGTTCTGGCGGGCGATCAAACTCGATCTCTTCGGTACGTTCCTGGTCTGCAAATACGGCATTCCTTATCTGCAACGAGCGGGTGGCGGTTCGGTCATCAACTTCTCATCGATGGTCGCGCTGATGGCGCTCACCGATCGCGATTGCTATACGGCGGCGAAGGGCGGCGTTCATGCGCTGACGCGTTCGATGGCGCCCGAGTATGCGCGCGACCGCATCCGCGTGAATGCGATTGCGCCGGGACTGACGCTGTCGGAGCGCGTGCGTCATCTGGTGGACGAGCGCGAGGAGCTGCGCAAGCTGGCCGACCAGTGCCTGCTGGGGCCGTGCGAGCCCGTCGATATGGCGCATGTGGCGGTCTATCTGGCGTCTGACGAATCGCGACATACGACCGGGCAGGTCATTCCCGTGGATAGCGGCGTCACGATTTATTGAGCGGCGCGCCCTGCTTGCCCGACACCCCGCGCAGACCGGGAATCGCGGCGGCAGCGGATAACGGCCATTGTCATGCACGGGCATAGATGCCGCTCGCCCGGCGAACATGACTGGCTCGAGATACGCATTCTCTGAAGAGCAGACCATGAGCAAAGGAACTGCAATCGTGACCGGCGGCGCCGGCGTCCTCGGCCAGGCAATTTCCAAAAGTCTCAGGAACGACGGATGGAGCGTGCTCATCCTCGATCGGCAAGAGGCGCTCGAGGGCTTCGTCCCGCCCGAAGGGATACGGACCGATGCGCTGGACGTGACGGATTTCGCGGCCTGTCGCGCCTATTTTGCCGGGCTGACCGAACTGTCGGTGCTGGTCAACAATGCTGGCATGGCCAAGCTGTCTCTCGTTCGCGAAATGCAGCTGGAAGACTGGAACCGGACGCTGAAAGTCAATCTGACCGCACCGCTGGTTTTGACGCAACTCGCAACCGATCTTCTGGTGCGCAGCGGCCATGGCGCCATCGTCAACATTGCCTCGATCGCGGGAATCCGGGCAGGTTTCGGCCGGGTCGCCTACGGCGCGTCGAAGGCGGGCCTCATTCAGCTCACGCGACAGACGGCGTTGGAATATGCGCCGTTGGGCGTGCGTTGCAACGCGGTCGCGCCGGGGCCGGTCGATAGCGACATGGTGCGCAAACAGCTGTCGACGGACGACTTCGAAGCGTACCTCGAGGACATTCCGTTCAATCGCATGGCCGAACCCGACGAAGTGGCCAATGCAGTCGCGTATCTCGCCTCTGAAAAATCGCTTTACATCACCGGGCAATGCCTGGCTGTCGATGGTGGGTTCCTTGCTGCCGGGGCGGGCATCAAGAAGGCCCATCAGATGGCCTCTTGAGCCTGGCCCGTCGATACCGAGGAAACCGAAATGTTCAGTCATGTGAATCTGGGCAGCAACGATCTGGAGCGGTCGAAGAAATTCTACGATGCCGTGATGGGCGTGCTCGGCATTGGACCCGCGATATCGGTCAATTTCAATTCGCCGCGCATCTTCTATACGCACGGCGATACGTTACTGACCATTGCCATACCGCTGAATGGCAAACCGGCGCATGGCGCTAATGGCGGAACGATCGGATTTCGTATCGACAGTCCGGACAAGGTCGATGCATGGCATGCCGCAGGCATGGCCAACGGCGGAACGACCTGCGAGGATCCCCCGGGCGTCCGCGACACGCCGGTAGGACACCTTTATCTGGCATATATGCGCGATCCGGACGGCAACAAGCTGTGCGGATTTCATTCGCTGTGACGGACGAAGTGGGTCGCTGCCCCGAACCATCGAATGACGATGAGCGATCCCATGCAAGAACACCATCCACGTCAAGACGGCCCGGTTTCAACGGAGGAGCAGAAACAATGCTGATCAGCAACAAAACGGCAGTGGTAACCGGCGCGGCGGCCGGGATCGGCGCGGCCATCGCCGAACGTCTGGCCGAAGAGGGCGCTCATGTGATTCTGACCGACGTCGACGACGCGCGCGGCAACGAACTTGCAACGCGACTGGTCGACCGCGGCCGGAAGGCGAGCTACCTCCATTGCGACAGCGGCGACCTCGAATCGATCGCCGCGACGACGGCAAGAGCCGTTGCAGAAAACGGCCGCGTCGATGTGCTCGTGAACAACGCGGGCGTGACGCGGAAGATCAAACTGCTCGACTTGACGCCGGCGGATTGGGACTGGATCCAGAACGTCAATACGCGGGGACTGTTCTTCACGATGCAGGGTTTCGCGCGTCACATGGCCGAGGCGGGCGGCGGCGTGATTGTCAACATCGCATCGATTGCGGGCAAGGGCGCGAAGGCCACCTCGAACGCGTCCTATGCGGCTTCCAAGGCCGCGGCGATCGTGATGTCGCGTGTGGCCGCGAACGAACTCGGCGGCAGCGGCATACGGGTGAACGCGGTTTGCCCCGGCGCCACGCGTACCGCGTTGCTCGACGATCTGGAAAAAGCCAATCCGGTCGGTTTTCGCAAGATGCTGGACGACACCGCGCTCGGCCGGTTCGCCAGCCCGCGCGACATAGCCGACGCAGTCCTGTTTCTGGCATCCGATTTGTCGAGCAGCATTACCGGTCAGTCGATCAACGTCGACAACGGCTTGATGTGGGATTAAGCGGCAAGCCGTCATAGGCCGGGCGGCGTGCGATGCTGATTGCGCCGTCGCGCGCCGGCCGGTTCAGATGCTTCGGGATTGAGACTGCGTCGGCCCCGTGTATAAGCCATCTGCATCGCTCACCTGATCTGCCGCTGCACCAACGCGATTGCGCCGCCTACGAGCGCGAGACCGACTATCATCTCGAAGCCGTCCAGCACGCTCAGGAAGCTTGCCTGATGAGCGATCATCGTCGCCAGTCGGCCCAGCGACAGGCCTCGCGCCGCGTTCGGGTCCAGGCCTTGTGCTTCTAGCGCATGCGTCATCGTTTCAAGCGCGTTCTGGAACGTCGGGTTATACGGGTTGGCGAATTCGACGAGACGCGTGTGATGCACGGCCGTGCGATGCTGATCGACGATGATGAACGTCGCGGTCGACATCGAGTAGGCCATCTGCTTGACGACATTCTTGAAGCGGTACCCGTGCGTGAATTCGTCGTTCGAGAAAATCTGAAATGCGGCGCTCGCCGTCGGCAGCGCGATGAACATCAGCAGGAATCCGCGCAAGACCAATGGCGGCAGAAGCCAACTCGTGCTGACGTCGGGCGGCAGGTTGAGCATCCAGATGCCGATCACGGCCGCCATGATGAAACCCGGGACGATCAGCCATTTGCGCTTGATGAGACGCGAGTACCGGAAATACGCGATCGCCATCGGAATCGCCGCGAGCGACGTAATCCCGACGAGACGGCCGGCATTTTCGACCGGGTAGCCGAGCCCGCCTTGCAACAACCGCGAAACCAGGAAGCCGATCGCATTGCTGATGAAGTAGTAGAAGGCATAGAGCACCATACCTTGCCGGAAGGGCCCCTCACGCAGCGCGTTCAGGCGCACCAGCGGACGCGGATGATGCCACTGTTGCCACGCGAACCAGCCGATCGCCGTCACGCCCGCGACGGTGACCAGCGGCATCAGCGGTGTCGTGCTGAACACTTCGAAGCGCAGTTGCTGCACGACGATCTGCAGCGCGCCCAGTGCAACGGCAAAGACGAGATACGGCCACAGATGCGCGGCGCTGCGCCGCTCGAGCGGACGCCTGCCGATGTGCGGCACGACCAGGAAGGCAAATACCGCGAGCACGGCGCCGCCGACGGTCGAGCACGTGTACAATGCGCGCCAATCGAAGTACGCCACGAGATAACCGCCGGCCATCGGCGCAAGCGCGCTTCCGAGCAGGATCATGATCAAGAAAATGCGCGTCGCGCCGGCGCGATCCTTCGGCGTAAAACCCGTCTGCAACATGATGCGGCAGGTGCCGAGCATCGGTCCGATGAAGTAACCCTGAAAGCCGCGCGCCATTGCGAGCGAAAGCGACGATTCGCTGAGCGAGGCGGCCAGCGATCCCGCCGCGAACATCAGCAGGCAGCCGCTCAGGTAGCGCCGGAAGCCGAGACGCTCGATCAGCCACTGCTGTTGCACGATGCCGAGCACGGAAGCGGTCGCATAGGCCGTCGACGACCACACCAATTCGTCCGGCGACGCGTTGATGCCGCCCGCGATATAGCTCGTAAAGAACGAAAAGATCGTGTTGTCGAAGTAGTCGATACCGACCGACAGCGCGATCGCCCAGGGCAGTAGGTCGCTGCGCAAATGTCTGAGCGTGAAGAGGCGGGCGCGGGCGGGTGTGAATTTCATGGCGCGGCGGCCTCGGGCGTCGGCTTAGGAGGCATTTGCCTGTGCACCGATACGGCGGGCGGGAAGGGCAGCGCATGGGGCGCGGTGCCGGTACAAACGTGAGGAGACACCTGAACTCCGGAATGAATCGGATGAAACGCGGGCTGGAAATCAGACGGAACCCATCTTTGATGACGCCACCGGTTGAAGGTCCAGGTGGCGATTTTCATGACGATTGCGCGCATGGCTGCGAGAAGCGGCGGCGTGGTGCCCTCGGTTGCTTTCCGGAAGTTATGACCGGCGTGCCGCAGCGCTACGTGGACAAGGTTCAGGTTGGCGCGACACGGTAGCTGGGCGGCTGGCTGTCGCGGACGCTGACGCTTCGGCGAAATTGGCCGCGGCGGAAATGGCGGCTGCGAAGTGTCATCGACTATCGTTCGGCGCGCCTTCGTCCAGAGACAACGGCGGCGCCCAACGTGCATGTCGAACGATTGCAGCCGTCGCAGATCATCGCCGAGGGACCGTCACGGCGGATTATTCCGGGCGTCACCGGTCGATATCAATGGATTGCGCTTATGTATTCCGTACTTTGGAATTCATGCGCAAGTCCGCCGACGACGCCGACGGGGCAGCCCGGTAGACCAGAACCGTGCCGGAGGCGCGAAACGATGCAATGCGTGTGCGCTATCCGCATCTAATCGAAAGTTGTATCCATATCTAATCGAAAACGACAAGCCGGACCGAAGCCCCGTATTAACCCTGATTAAAAACACTTATCACGGTGAAAAATTCCGCATCTTATTGAACCGATATCGGCTCGCTATAGTGGCTCGCTTTCCCGCACGCATCCGCGGCGTGCGCAGACAAACGGCAGGAGCCCCTTGATGACCACCGCTAGCCGCTTCACCGAAGTCGAGGATCTGATGCCCGCCGCCGGCGGGCTGCGCGAGATCCGTCACCACATCCATCACCATCCCGAACTCGCGTACGAAGAGCACGACACGGCCGCGCTCGTCGCGGACAAGCTCGAGCAGTGGGGCTGGCAGGTGACGCGCGGGGTCGGCAAGACGGGCGTCGTCGGTACGCTGCGGGTGGGCGACGGCGCGCGCAGCATCGGCATTCGTGCGGACATGGACGCGCTGCCGATCGTCGAGGCGACCGGCCTGCCGTATGCGAGCGGCACGCACGGCAAGATGCACGCATGCGGCCACGACGGCCACACGACGATGCTGCTCGGCGCCGCCCAGCATCTCGCGAAGACGCGCAACTTCTCGGGCACCGTGCACCTGTATTTCCAGCCGGCGGAAGAGCACGGCGTCGACAGCGGCGCGAAGAAGATGATCGACGACGGCCTGTTCGAGCGCTTCCCGTGCGACGCCGTGTTCGGCATGCACAACCATCCGGGCGCGGCGCCCGGCGTGTTCCTCACGCGGCGCGGCCCGTTCATGTCGGCGGGCGACAAGGCGATCATCACGATCGAAGGCGTCGGCGGCCACGCGGCGCGGCCGCACCTCACGGTCGATCCGGTCGTCGTCGCGGCGAGCATCGTGATGGCGCTGCAGACGATCGTCGCGCGCAACGTCGACCCGTCGCAGCCGGCGGTCGTCACGGTCGGCTCGATGCACGCGGGCACCGCGAACAACGTGATTCCGAACGGTGCGCGCCTCGAGCTCAGCGTGCGTTCGTTCAGCCCCGACGTGCGCGCGCTGCTCAAGCGCCGCATCACCGAGCTGGCCGAAACGCAGGCCGCGAGCTACGGTGCGACTGCCAACGTCGAGTACATCGAAGGCTATCCGGTCGTCGTCAATACGGATGCCGAAACGGATTTCGCCGCGCAGGTCGCGCGCGAACTCGTCGGCGATGCGCACGTGGTCGAGCAGGCCGACCTGCTGATGGGCAGCGAGGATTTCGCGTTCATGCTGCAGCAGCGGCCGGGCTCGTTCGTGCGGCTCGGCAACGGCGAAGGCGAGGACGGCTGCATGGTGCACAACCCGAAATACGACTTCAACGATCGCAACCTGCCGATCGGCGCGGCGTTCTGGACGCGCCTCGTCGAGCGTTACCTCGGACAGTGATCGCGGCGGCGGCGCGCGGCCGGCGCTTCCGGCCGCATTGACAGGAGAGGATAGCGATGCAGAAGGACCATCTCGCGCTGCACCCCGCGTCGACGGGCGCTGCCGAAGCCGGTGCGCCCGGCGCGCCTGCCGTCACGCGGCGCGGCGCGATCGCCGCGGCCGTGATCGGCAACTGGCTGGAATTCTTCGATTTCACCGTGTACGGCTTCTTCGCGGTGCTGATCGGCAAGCTGTTCTTCCCGTCGAGCGACCCGACCACGTCGCTGCTGCTGTCGGTCGCGACGTTCGCCGCCGGCTTCTTCACGCGGCCGCTCGGCAGCGTCGTGCTCGGCGTCTACGCGGACCGCAAGGGGCGCAAGGCCGCGCTGAACCTGACGATCATGCTGATGGCGCTCGGCACCGGCCTGATCGCGATCGCGCCGACCTATGCGCAGGTGGGCGTCGCCGCGCCGCTGCTCGTCGTGTTCGCGCGCTTGCTGCAGGGTTTCTCACAGGGCGGCGAATTCGGCGCGGCGACGTCGACGCTGCTCGAACAGGGCGGCACGTCGCGTCGCGGGTTCCGCGCGAGCTGGCAGCTCGCGACGCAGGGCGGCGCCGCGCTGATGGGCTCGGGCTTCGCAGCGCTGCTGTCGAACACGATGACGAAGGATGCGCTGGAAGGTTGGGGCTGGCGGCTGCCGTTTCTCGTCGGCGTGCTGATCGCGCCGGTCGGGATGTTTTTGCGCCGCCGGCTCGCGGACGATGCGCCCGGCGACCGCCATCACGGCATCGAGCGCGGCGTGCTGCACGAACTGTTCTCGAAGCACACGCGCACGGTGTTGCTGCTGATGCTCACGGTGATGGGCGGCACGGTGTCGACCTACATCCTGACCTTCTACATGCCGACCTACGCGATCCATACGCTCGGCCTGCCGATGAAGCTGTCGATGTTCGTCGGCGTCGCGTCGGGCTGCGTGATGCTGGTCACGTGCCCGCTGTTCGGCTGGCTGTCGGACCGGCTCGGCAGCCGCCGCCTGCCGATCTTCGTCGGCCGCGGCGTGCTGGTCGCGCTGCTGTTTCCGGCGTTCTGGCTGATGAACCATCATCCGACGCTGTCGGTGATCCTGCCGCTGACCGCGCTGATGCTGCTGTTCTATTCGCTCGGCTCCGCATCGGAAATGGCGCTGATGTGCGAGTCGCTGCCGCGCCACGTGCGCGCGACGGGGATCTCGATCGCGTATGCGCTCGCGGTGACGATCTTCGGCGGCACCGCGCAGCTGATCGCGACCTGGCTCGTGAAGACGACCGGCAGCAAGCTCGCGCCGGCCGGCTACGTGGCCGCGTGCGTGGTGCTGTCGCTGGTCGCGGTCGCGATGCTGCGCGAGACGGCGCGGGAATCGCTGGACTGACGTGCGAGGCGCGATGCGGGCCGCGACGCGGCCCGATGCGCTTACCGCCCGCGCACGACCCTCAGATACGACGCGAGCATCGTCGCGAGTTCCTGCGCGGCCGGCGTCAGCGGCACGGCCGCGCGCTGCAGCAGGCACACGTCCTGCGCGTCGGCCCGTTCGCGCACCGATATCTTCGCGAGCGCGCCGGCGAACGGCCCGTGCCGCGTGATCGCTTCGGTTTCGAGCGCGAGCGAATCGGTCTGCGTGACAATCTGCAGCGTCTCGAACATCCCCTCGACGGTCGCGAGAATCTTCGGCGGCGGCTGGCCGTGCGCGTCGAAGTACGCAAGCAGCCGGTTGACGACCGGGTCGGCGCTCAGGTTCGGCGAGCGCGTGGACACCCATCCATAGGCGGCCAGCTCGGCGAGCGATTGCGCATGCATCGCCGGGTGCCCGTTGCGGCACACGACCACCGGCGCCGACGTGCGCAGCGGCGTGACCGCGAGATCGGTCGTGTCGGTCTGCTTCGCGACTAGCGCGATCGCGAAATCGACCGCGCTTTCGCGCAGCCAGCCGATCATCATCCGCGACGTGCCGGTGCGCAGGTGCACGTCCACCTTGTCGAAGCGCGCGCGGAACGCGGTCAGCACCGGCGCGAACGCGTCGATCAGCGGCTCGGTCACGAGGCCGAGCGTGACCGTGCCTTCGTAGGCGCCGCTCAACTGACGGATTTCCCGCTCGACCTGCTCGCATTCGCCGAGGATCGCACCGGACCGCGCGAGCAGCCGCTGGCCGACGGCCGTCGGCACGATCCCGCGGTTGGTACGCGTGAACAGCGTCGCGCCGAGCGTCGCCTCGAGGCCCTGCAGTTGCTGCGTGACGCCGCTTTGCGCGAGATCGAGCGCGCGGGCGGCCGCGCGCAGGCTGCCGTGCTCGACGACGGCCTGGAAGATGCGGAGCTGGGACAGCGTGAACGCCATGGGAAGCAGCGAGGCCGGTGATCGGAAATACCGATCATGATAAGTCAGCCGATGGTTCCGGCGGCGGCCGCGGGCTTCTACGATCGCAGGCAGTCCGGCTCATGCCGTTCGTTCCTTTTCCTGCCTATCGTCGACCATGAAACGTTTCCTTGCCCCGCTCGTTTCCCTGTGCATTGGCCTGGCCGCCACGTCCGCGTCCGCGCTCGACGCGCCCGTGGTGCGACTCGGCATCGACCCGACGTATCCGCCGATGGACGCGAAGGCGCCCGACGGCAGCCTGAAGGGCTTCGACGTCGATCTCGGCAACGAAATCTGCCGCCGCGCGCAGTTGCGCTGCCAGTGGGTCGAGCTCGAATTCTCCGGGATGATCCCCGCGCTGCAGGCGCGCAAGATCGACGCGATCCTGTCGTCGATGGCGATCACCGCGAAGCGCGAGAAGCAGATCCTGTTCTCGTCGAAGCTGTTCCGCTTCAAGTCGCGGCTCGTCGCGCGGCCCGGCAGCGGGCTCGACGGCACGGCGGCGTCGCTGGCCGGCAAGCGCGTCGGCGTGCAGTCGGGCACGCAGTTCGAATCGTGGGCGCTCGCGCACTGGGCGCCGGCCGGCGTCGGCGTGGTGCCGTACAAGAGCCAGGACGACGTGTTCGCCGATCTCGTCAACGGCCGCCTCGACGCGGCGCTGCTCGGCACCGTGGAAGCCGATTACGGGTTCCTGCGCCAGCCGCGCGGCAAGGGTTTCGCATTCGTCGGCGCGCCGCTCGACATGGGCGATCGCGGCGTCGGCATCGGCATGCGGCAGTCGGATACCGCGCTGAAGGCGTCGATCGACGGCGCGATCGCGTCGATGCTGAAGGACGGCACGTACGACCGGATCGCGAAGCAGTATTTCGATTTCAACCCGTACGGCGACTGAGCGCCGTGCCGGCCCGTTGCCCCGATTCCCTGCTTTCATCCATTCGAGACCCTCGATGCAGATTCGCACCACGCCGCTCCTGTCGCCGTCGATCGGCACGCAACGCACGCTGACGAGCTTTCATTTCGGGCCGGCCGACAGCGGCCGCAAGATCTACCTGCAGGCCGCGCTGCACGCGGACGAGACACCCGCGATGCTTGCGGCGGTCGTGCTCAAGCAGCGCCTCGCGCAGCTCGACGCCGAAGGGCGGCTCGCGGCCGAAATCGTGCTCGTGCCGGTGTCGAACCCGGTCGGCCTCAATCATCATCTGCTCGGGCAGTTCATCGGCCGGTTCGATCTCGCGAGCGGCCGCAACTTCAATCGCGGCTTCCTGCCGCTCGCGGAGATCGCCGCGCGTGCGCGCGACCGGCTGGGCGACGACGGCGCGCGCAATCGCGCGATCGTGCGCGAATGCGTCGGCGCGGCGCTCGACGAAATCGCGCCGCGCACCGAATTCGATGCGCTGCAACTGGCGCTGCTGAAGCTGTCGCACGACGCCGACGTCGTGATCGACCTGCATTGCTCGCTCGAAGCGGTGATGCACGTCTACACGAGCGATACCGCGTGGCCGGAGGTCGAGCCGCTCGCGCGTTATCTCGGCACCGAGGTGTCGCTGCTCGCCGAGGATTCGGGCGGCCATGCGTTCGACGATGCCCATCATCTGCTGTGGTCACGGTTGCGCGCGTATTTGCCGGACGGCACGCCGATGGCGGCCGGCACCGTGGCCGTGACGGTCGAGTGCCGCGGCCAGCGCGACGTGACGTACGAATACGCGCAACGCGACGCCGGCGCGCTCGTCGACTATCTCGTGTGGTGCGCCGCGGTGCGCGGCGAACGCGCGCCGCTGCCGCCGCTGGCCGCGCCGGCCACGCCGCTCGCGGGCAGCGAGCAGTTTTATGCGCCGGTGAGCGGGATCCTCGTGCACCGCGCGGCGATCGGCGCGACGATCCGTGCGGGCGATCCGCTGTTCGACATCGTCGATCCGCTGACGGATGCGGTCACGACGATCTCGAGCGCGACCGATGGCGTGTTCTACATGCGCCGCGCGATCCGCTTCGTGACGGCCGGCGCGCCGCTCGGCCGCGTGACGGGCACGGTGCCGGTGCGAAAGGGGATGCTGCTGGGCGCGTGAACGAGGCGGCGGCCTGCCGACGCGATGCAATTTCGTTCTCGTCAGATTGACCGTGTTCGAGCGCGTTACTAAATTGTGCGACGCGGAGTGCGCTCCGTGTTCCGTGAGAAGAACGTTGCAGAGATCAGAGTTTGAGCGGGCGGCCTGTGCCGCCCGTCTTTTTTTGTTCGGTGACTTGTCGTGTCACGGATACGACGATCGGGCAGGGTGCTCAGCCACGTCGCGCCACCAGCTCCGATACCGTCTGCGCGGCCTGCTGCAGCGGCCCGAGAAACTCCTTCACCATCTGCTTCGCGGTATGCCGCTGCGCGTTGCCGCTGATGTTCATCGCGGCGATGACCTGCCCGCGCCGGTTGCGGATCGGCGCGGACAGCGACATCAGCCCCACTTCGAGTTCCTGGTCGACCACGGCCCAGCCCTGCTGGCGCACCTGCGCGATCGCCGCCTTCAGTTCGCCGATGTCGGTGATCGTGCGCGGCGTGTGCGCGCGGATGGCGCTCTGCGCGAGCGTGTCGTCGAGCGTCGCATCGTCGAGCGCGGACAGCAGCACGCGGCCCATCGACGTGCAGTATGCAGGCAGCCGGCTACCGATCGACAGGTTGATCGTCATGATCTTGCGGGTCGGCACGCGCAGTACGTAGACGATCTCGGTGCGGTCGAGCACCGCGGCCGAGCAGCTTTCGTGGATCTGCGCGGACAGTTGCTCCATCACCGGATCGGCGAGATTCCAGAACGGCATCGACGTGAGATACGCGAAGCCGAGCTCGAGGATCTTCGGCGTGAGCCGGAACAGCCGGCCGTCGGCCTCGACGTAGCCGAGCGTCTGCAGCGTGAGCAGGATCCGGCGCGCGCCCGCGCGCGTGAGGCCGGTGGCCGATGCGACCTCGGTGAGCGTCTGTTCCGGGCGTGCCGCGTCGAACGCGCGGATCACCGCGAGGCCGCGCGCGAACGACTGCACATAGGAGTCGCCGGGTTTCGTCTGAATATCGTCGGTTGTCATGAGCGCCTGGAATGTCGTGCAGCCGAGAAGATAGCGCATGGGGCCCGACACGCCAACCGCCTGGCCGACCGTGCCCTTGACAGGTCGTCCCCGCACTCCCTATGATGCGTTGAACGTTCGATACACGATCTTATGTTCGTATGTAGAACATTTAAGCGCATCCCGGCGGGCAATGCAAGGGGCGCGCCCTGTTCATTTCCCAGCCTTTCACGGGACCGGAGACACTGATGACCGAAGCTTTTCTGTGTGATGCGATCCGTACGCCGATCGGGCGTTACGGTGGTGCACTGTCCGGCGTGCGCGCCGACGATCTGGGCGCGGTGCCGCTCAAGGCGCTCGTTGAGCGCAACCGCGACGTCGACTGGACGGCGATCGACGACGTGATCTACGGCTGCGCGAACCAGGCCGGCGAGGACAACCGTAACGTGGCACGCATGTCGGCGCTGCTGGCGGGCTTGCCGGAGGGCGTGCCGGGTTCGACGATCAACCGCCTGTGCGGTTCCGGGATGGACGCGGTCGGCGTGGCCGCGCGCGCGATCAAGTCGGGCGAAGCCGCGCTGATGGTCGCGGGCGGCGTCGAGAGCATGACGCGCGCGCCGTTCGTGATGGGCAAGGCTGCGAGCGCGTTCGCGCGCCAGGCCGACATCTACGACACGACGATCGGCTGGCGCTTCGTCAATCCGTTGATGAAACAGCTGCACGGCGTCGATTCGATGCCGGAAACCGCCGAGAACGTCGCGGTCGACTACAACGTCAGCCGCGCGGATCAGGACCTGTTCGCGCTGCGCAGCCAGCAGAAGGCCGCGCGGGCGCAGCAGGACGGCACGCTGGCCGAAGAAATCGTGTCGGTCACGATTGCTCAGAAGAAGGGCGATCCGGTGATCGTGTCGCGCGACGAGCATCCGCGCGAGACGTCGCTCGAAGCGCTCGCGAAGCTGAAGGGCGTCGTGCTCCCGGACGGCTCGGTGACGGCCGGCAACGCGTCGGGCGTCAATGACGGCGCCGCCGCGCTGCTGCTGGCGAACGAGGCAACCGCGAAGCGCTTCGGCCTGACGCCGCGCGCCCGCGTGCTGGGGATCGCGACGGCCGGCGTCGCGCCGCGCGTGATGGGCATCGGCCCGGCGCCGGCTACGCAGAAGCTGCTCGCGCGGCTCGGGATGACGATCGACCAGTTCGACGTGATCGAGCTGAACGAAGCGTTCGCGTCGCAAGGTCTCGCGGTGCTGCGCATGCTCGGCGTCGCCGATGACGATCCGCGCGTGAATCCGAACGGCGGCGCGATCGCGCTCGGCCACCCGCTCGGCGCATCGGGCGCGCGCCTCGTGACGACCGCGATGTACCAGTTGCATCGCACGAACGGCCGCTTCGCGCTGTGCACGATGTGCATCGGCGTCGGCCAGGGCATCGCGATCGCGATCGAACGCGTCTGAGCGGCGTAATGCGGTGATGCGGGCGGTGCGCGGCCGGATCCGCGCCGCTTGACCGCTGCGCCGTTTCCGCCACGATGGGCGGCACGAGGTGTCTCGTGCCGCCCATCGTCGTTAACCGGCCTGCGACGCTTGCCTGAGCCGCGCGTCGAGGGCGTCGATCTCGGTGTCCGCGAACACCTCGATGCCATGCGCGCGCAGCAGCGCCGCCGTGACGCCGGCGCCCGCGTGGCGCCGGCTCTCGAAACTTCCGTCGTAAATGAACGTGCTGCCGCACGACGGGCTGCCGTCGGCGAGGATCGCGAAGCGGCAATCGTATGCCAGCGCGAGGGCCAGCGCGGTCTGCGCGCCGGCAACGAACGGGGGCGTCACGTCGGTGCCGTTCACGTCGACGATATGTGCGTGGCCCGACAGCACCTGCTGCCCCGATGCGCCGCCGGCGATCTCGGCAGGCGGGCGCGGCACGCCGAGGCCGCCCGCAAGTTCGGGGCAGACGGCCACGAGCCGCCCTTCGCGTTGCCAGCGTTCGAGCGCTTCGTGCGCGGCGGTCTTCGCCGCGCCGTTGTAACGCACCGGATGGCCGACCACGCACATGCTGACGAGGATCTTCGGCGGGGCGGGCGGTGGCGGCTCGTGGTTCAATGTCGCGCTCCGTGACGGTCGATGGCGGTTGTGGCAGAGCGAAAAATTCTACGCGCCATCCGCGTGCCGGGCCGTCAGGCCGTCGGCCCTTCGAGGTGAATGTCCTCGGGCTCGAGCGCATAAAGCTCGGGATCGGGCGCCATGCTGACCGTGAAGCCGAGCCGCAGGTAGAAGTCGATCGTGTGCCGCGACGGCGTGGCCGACACATACAGGCGCTCGGCGCCCATTGCACGTGCCTGCACCTGCGCCGCGCGATAGAGCTGTACGCCGAGCCCGCAGCCGCGCCAGTCGTGGCTCACATGCAGGAATTTCAGTTGCAGCATGTCGCGCCGCGGGCCGAGCGGCCGGCTGTCGACGACGACGGCCGCGACGAGCCGCGTGCCGTCGAACCGGCCGAGAAACCAGCCGCCGCGGTCGTGGCAGTCGAGCAGGATCGGCGTGTAGTGATCGGCTTCGCCGTCGGGCCAGCCGGCCACGTCGTAGAACTCGGGCACGAGATGCAGCGCGCCGTCGCGCAGCACGTACAGGTGCTCGATGATTTCGCGGCGGTCGATGGTCCACACGAGCGGCACGTCGTCGCGGGCCAGCAGGCGGGCCGACAGCGCGTCGCGTTCGGCGGCGGTGCGGCGCGTCATGCGGCCGCCCGCTGCGCGGCGATTGCGTACATCAACGGCAGGCGCGGCATGCCTTCGGGCGGCACCATCCGGCGGCCCTCCAGCTCGCGCATGCCGTCGAAGCCCTTCCAGCCGTTCGCGTACGGATATTCGTTCAGGCGGTCGATCGCGAGCCCGGCCGAGATCAGCGCATTCACCACGTCGCCGATGCCCCACATGAACTCGTAGCTCGGATGCGGGTTCGCGAAACCGACGATGCCCGGATGATCGTGCTGCTCGCCGAGCCCCGTGCCGGACGCCGCGACGTAATCGCTGACGCCCGCGGGTTCCTCGGTCGCGTCGCTCTTGAAGTAGTCGTAGCGCGGTTGCCACTGTTCGTCGAAATACAGTGAGAACGGGTGGAACTCGATCATCGCGAAGCGGCCACCCGATGCGAGCAGCGAGGCGATCCCGCGCGCCCATGCGGTCAGGTCGGACAGCCAGCAGATCGCGCCGTACGACGTGAACACGCGATCGAAGCGCTCGCCGCGCGCGGCGGCTTCGGGCATCCAGTCGAGTACGTCGGCGCGCTCGAACCGCGCGGGCAGGCCCGCGTCGGCCGACAGTCGCCGCGCGAAGTCGATCGCCTCGTCGGAGATGTCGACGCCGGTTGCATCCGCGCCGTCGCGCACGAGGCTCAGCGTGTCCTGCCCCGCGTTGCATTGCAGGTGCAAGAGCCGCAGACCGGTGAGATCGCCGAGCAGTTCGCGTTCTTCCGGAAACAGCGTCGAGCCGCCATTGCGGAAAAATGCAGCCTGATCGCCTTTATGGCTGTTATGCGCGACCGTCGCCGTATTCCAGGACAGCCGATTCAGTTCGTGCAATGCCTTTTTCATCGGATTCGAATTCAGGTCGAATGCGGCAGGATAAGCGAATCGTTTCGCCGCACGCAACGGCTGCGGGCATTGTCAATGCCGCGTGGCGCTTCGTGACAGCCAGATAAACGCGCATGGTGATTATCGCTGGATTATTTGATCGAAATCATGGTAATGGCCGAATTGCCTGTTTTGTGCGCAACGGAATTAAGGTTTTCCGATGAATTGCCGACAGTAAGGACGAGAGTGTCGTAAAGCGATCAACCGTTTTTCGGCTACTGAGCGCGACTTCAGCGCGGCGCGGACGACAGATCCGCCTTTCGGAGCCTTGCATGCGCAACAACCAGCCCGTTACCCAACAGGAATTCGATTTTCCCGACGACGTCACGCTGATGTCGACCACCGATGCCGACAGCATCATCACCTACGCAAACACGACGTTCGCGCAGGTAAGCGGGTTCTCGAACGAAGAGCTCGTCGGCCAGCCGCACAACGTGGTGCGTCACCCGGACATGCCGAAGGAGGCGTTCGCCGACATGTGGGCGACGCTCAGGCGCGGTGAGCCCTGGACCGCGCTCGTGAAGAACCGCCGCAAGAACGGCGATCACTACTGGGTGCGCGCGAACGCGATTCCGGTGATGCGCAACGGCGCGCCGCAAGGCTACATGTCGGTGCGCACGAAGGCGCCGCACGACGAGACCCAGGCCGCGGACGCGCTGTATCGCGCGTTTCGCGAAGGCAAGGCCGGCCGGCGCCGGTTCCACAAGGGGCTCGTCATCCGTACCGGGCTGCTGCGGCTCGCATCGCTGTCGCAGACGATGTCGGTGCGCGCACGCGTGCATTCGGCGCTGTGCGTGCTGGCGCCGGCGGTCGTCGGCGCGGGCTGGGCCTGCGGGCTGGCCGGCGGCGGGCTCGCGGCGTTTGCCGGCGTGACGGTCGGCGTGGCGGCGGCCGCCGGCTGGTGGCTCGACGCGCAGATCGTGCAACCGCTGAAGCGGCTGCACGAGCAGGCGCTGAACGTCGCGACCGGCGAGAGCCGGCGCGGCGTGCGGATGAATCGCGTCGACGAGATCGGCATGACATTGCGCACGATCAACCAGCTCGGGCTGATGTTCCGCTGGCTCGTCGACGACGTCAGCGAGCAGGTGCACAACGTGCAGCGCGCGAGCAACGAGATCGCGCAGGGCAACAACGACCTGAGCGCGCGCACCGAGCAGGCCGCGTCGAGCGTGCAGGAAACGGCCGCGTCGATGGCCGAGATGACGGCCACCGTGTCGAGCAATGCGGAGACGGCGCTGCAGGCGAATCAGTTGTCCGTGTCCGCGAGCGAGGCGGCCGAGCGCGGCGGGCAGGCGGTCAGCGAGGTCGTCACGACGATGAGCGAGATCACCGACAGCTCGCGCAGGATTGCCGACATCATCGGCGTGATCGACGGCATCGCGTTCCAGACCAACATCCTCGCGCTGAACGCGGCGGTCGAGGCGGCGCGTGCGGGCGAACAGGGTCGTGGTTTCGCGGTGGTCGCCGGCGAGGTGCGCGCGCTCGCGCAGCGCAGCGCGAACGCGGCGAAGGAAATCAAGACGCTGATCGGCGCGAGTGTCGAGCGGGTCGAGTCGGGTGCGCGGCGCGTGGACGAGGCGGGCCGGACGATGGAGGACATCGTCACGCAGGTGAAGCGCGTGTCGGATCTGATTGCGGAGATCAGCTCGTCGACGGCCGAGCAAAGTACGGGTGTCGCGCAGGTCGACCAGGCGGTCGTGCACCTGGACAACATCACGCAGCAGAACGCGGCGCTCGTCGAACAGAGCACGGCGGCGTCGGAGAGCCTGAAGCAGCAGGCGACGCGGCTCGTGGATGCGGTGAACGTATTCAGATGATGCCGAAAGGGGGCGCGACGTGCGGGTTCGATCGATGAATGCCGGATGTCGCGCCCAGCGCTTATCCAGGGTTGAGGATTGGGTCGAACGGCGAAAAATGAGAAATATTCTTATTTCCAATTGACTGTTCGTGTATTCAATCACGCCGAGATCACGACGGGCAATAATCAGACGAATGGCCGGAAAACCTTTGTCGGACAAGGCGTTGCGTTTTATCCGTGAACAAATTATTCGGTAAAAACAAGTTGATTCATATTTAATGCATATTTACCCGAATACGGCATAATGTTTTCGTCGAATGTGCCGAAAGTGCAGGAGCCCGACTCACACGCATGCGAATCGATCGCCATGCGCGGAGTCTCGAATCAATCGACGAGCGGACGCAAGATCCGCCACCCGGAGCTCCACACCATGCGCAACAACCAGCCCGTCACGCAACGCGAATTCGAATTTGCCGATGATGCGACGCTGATGTCGACGACCGATGCCGACAGCTACATCACGTACGCGAACGCGGCGTTCATCCAGGTCAGCGGCTTTTCTCCCGAGGAAATCGAAGGCCAGCCGCACAACGTGGTGCGTCACCCGGATATGCCGAAGGAGGCGTTCGCCGACATGTGGGCGACGCTCAAGGGCGGCGAGCCGTGGACCGCGCTCGTGAAGAACCGCCGCAAGAACGGCGATCACTACTGGGTGCGCGCGAACGCGATTCCGGTGATGCGTAACGGGCAGCCGAAAGGCTACATGTCGGTGCGCACGAAGGCGACGCGCGACGAGATCGCGGCCGCCGAGGCGCTGTATCGCGATTTCCGCGAAGGCAAGGCCGGCAGCCGCCGGTTCCACAAGGGATTGATCGTGCGCACGGGCGCGATGCGCGTCGCGTCGCTGTTCCAGACGATGTCGGTGCGCGCCCGGCTGGTGTCGACGCTATGCGTGCTCGCGCCGGCGGTCATCGGCGCGGGCTGGGCGGGCGGGTTGACCGGCGGCGGGCTCGCGGCGTTCGCCGGCGCGGCGATCGGCGTGACGGCGGCGGCCGGGCTGTGGCTCGACGCGCAGATCGTGCGGCCGCTTCGACAGTTGCGCGACGAGGCGTTGCGCGTGGCGACCGGCGAGAGCCGCAGCGGCGTGCGGATGAACCGGGTCGACGAGATCGGCATGACGCTGCGCACGATCAACCAGCTCGGGCTGATGTTCCGCTGGCTCGTCGACGACGTCAGCGAACAGGTGCTGAACGTGCAACGCGCGAGCAACGAGATCGCGCAAGGCAACAACGACCTGAGCGCACGCACCGAGCAGGCGTCGACCAGCGTGCAGCAGACGGCCGCGTCGATGGCCGAGATGACGGCGACCGTGTCGAGCAATGCGGAGACGGCGTTGCAGGCGAATCAGTTGTCCGTGTCCGCGAGCGAGGCGGCCGGGCGCGGCGGGCAGGCGGTGAACGAAGTCGTCGCGACGATGAACGACATCACCGACAGCTCGCGCAAGATCGCGGACATCATCGGCGTGATCGACGGCATCGCGTTCCAGACCAACATCCTCGCGTTGAATGCGGCGGTCGAGGCGGCGCGCGCGGGCGATCAGGGGCGCGGTTTCGCGGTGGTCGCCGGCGAGGTGCGGGCGCTCGCGCAGCGCAGCGCGAACGCGGCGAAGGAGATCAAGACGCTGATCGGCGCCAGTGTCGAGCGGGTCGAGTCGGGTGCGCGGATCGTCGATGGCGCGGGCAAGACGATGGAGGACATCGTCACGCAGGTGAAGCGCGTGTCGGATCTGATCGCGGAGATCAGCTCGTCGACGGCCGAGCAGAGCACGGGTGTCGCGCAGGTCGACCAGGCGGTCGTGCACCTGGACAACATCACGCAGCAGAACGCGGCGCTCGTCGAACAGAGCACGGCGGCGTCGGAAAGCCTGAAGCAGCAGGCGACGCGGCTGGTCGAGGCGGTGAACGTATTCCGCTGATCGCGGGGAAGGGAGGGTGACGCGGGCGCGACGGAGAGGCGCCGGCCCGCGTCGGGCCGCCCGGTTCCGGCCGGGCGGCGAGGGCCTGTCGCCGGGAAGCGACCGGCCCCGAACCGTCAGACGGCCAGGCAGAGGTACTTGATCACGACGTAGTCGTCGATGCCGTAGTGCGAGCCTTCGCGGCCGAGGCCCGACTGCTTGACGCCGCCGAACGGCGCGACTTCGTTCGAGATCAGGCCCGTGTTCACGCCGACCATCCCGTATTCGAGCGCTTCGGCCACCTTCCACACGCGACCGATGTCGCGGCTGTAGAAGTACGCGGCGAGGCCGAACTCGGTGTCGTTCGCGAGGCGGATCACTTCGTCGTCGCTGCCGAACTTGAACAGCGGCGCGAGCGGCCCGAACGTTTCTTCCTTCGCGACCTTCATCGCCGGTGTGACGCCCGTCAGCACGGTCGGCTCGAAGAAGCCGTGGCCGAGCGCATGGCGCTTGCCGCCCGTCACGACGGTCGCGCCCTTCGCGAGCGCGTCCTCGATGTGCGCCTCGACCTTCAGCACGGCCGCTTCGTTGATCAGCGGGCCCTGCGTGACGCCCGGCTCCGTGCCGCGGCCGACCTTCAGCTGGCCGACGGCCGCCGCGAGCTTCTGCGCGAACTGGTCGTATACGGCTTCGTGCACGTAGAAGCGGTTCGTGCACACGCACGTCTGGCCGCTGTTGCGGTACTTCGACGCGATCGCGCCCTGCACGGCCGCATCGAGATCGGCGTCGTCGAACACGATGAACGGCGCGTTGCCGCCGAGCTCCAGCGACACCTTCTTGACCGTCGCCGCGCATTGCGCCATCAGCAGGCGGCCGACCGGCGTCGAGCCCGTGAACGACAGCTTGCGCACGATCGGGTTCGACGTCAGCTCGCCGCCGATCGCCTTCGGGTCGCCCGTGACGACGCTGAACACGCCGGCCGGCACGCCCGCGCGCTCGGCGAGCACCGCCATCGCGAGCGCGGAGAACGGCGTGGCCTCGGCCGGCTTCACGACGATCGGGCAGCCGGCCGCGAGCGCCGGGCCGACCTTGCGCGTGATCATCGCCGCCGGGAAGTTCCACGGCGTGATCGCCGCGCATACGCCGATCGCTTCCTTCGTCACGACGATGCGCTTGTCGCTCGCCGGCGTCGGGATCGTGTCGCCGTACACGCGCTTGCCTTCCTCGGCGAACCATTCGAGGAACGACGCCGCGTAGCCGATCTCGCCCTTCGCTTCGGCCAGCGACTTGCCTTGCTCGGTCGTCAGGATCAGCGCGAGGTCGTCGGCGTTTTCCATCATCAGGTCGTGCCACTTGCGCAGGATGACCGCACGCTCCTTCGCGGTCTTCTTGCGCCATGCCGGCCAGGCGGCGTTCGCGGCGTCGATCGCGTGACGTGTCTCGGCCGCGCCCATCGCCGGCACGGTGCCGAGCAGGCCGCCGGTGGCCGGGTTGCGGACGTCGAACGTCTCGCCGTTCGTCGCGCCTTGCCATTCGCCGTTGACGTACGCCTGCTGGCGGAACAGCGACGGATCTTTCAGTGCCAGGGTTTCCTGAACAGTGCTCATATGAATCACCTGCTTCGAAAAGGACGGATGAAAACGGCCGCCGCCGTCTTCACGACGGCGGCGGCGCATTCAGTTGCAACGGACGGGAACTCAGGCCGGCACGCCGACCGTTTCCTTCAGCACTTCCTCGAGGATCACGAGCGCTTCGTCGAACACGGCTTGCGGGATCGTCAGCGGGAACAGGAAGCGCACGACGTTCGAGTACACGCCGCACACGAGCAGCAGCAGGCCGCGCTCGAGCGCACGCGCCTGCACGCGCTTCGTGAATTCGGCATCCGGCTCGCCCGAACCCGGCTTCAGGAATTCGACCGCGATCATCGCGCCCGGGCCGCGCACGTCGGCGATCTGCGGCACGTCGGCCTGCAGCGCGTTCAGCTTCGCCTTCAGCACGTCGCCGAGTTGCGTCGCGCGCTCGCACAGCTTCTCTTCGTCGATGATCTCGAGCACCGCGTGCGCCGACGCGACCGCCAGCGGGTTGCCCGCGTAGGTGCCGCCGAGGCCGCCCGGGGCGGCTGCGTCCATCACGTCCGCACGGCCGACGACGCCCGACAGCGGCATGCCGCCCGCGAGGCTCTTCGCCATCGTGATCAGGTCGGCCAGCACGTCGTAGTGCTGCATCGCGAACAGCTTGCCGGTACGCGCGAAGCCCGTCTGCACTTCGTCGGCGATCAGCAGGATGCCGTGTTCGTTACAGATCTTGCGCAGCGCGCGCACGAATTCGGCCGGCGCCGGGTTGAAGCCGCCTTCGCCCTGGACCGGTTCGAAGATGATCGCGGCGACGCGCTTCGGATCGATGTCGGCCTTGAACAGCATCTCGATCGCCTTGATCGAGTCGGCCGTCGTCACGCCGTGCAGTGCGTTCGGGTACGGCGCGTGGAACACGTCGCCCGGGAACGGGCCGAAGTTCAGCTTGTACGGGGCGACCTTGCCGGTCAGCGCCATGCCCATCATCGTGCGGCCGTGGAAGCCGCCCGAGAATGCGATCACGCCCGGACGGCCGGTCGCCGCGCGCGCGATCTTGATCGCGTTCTCGACGGCTTCGGCGCCGGTCGTGAAGAACGCGGTCTTCTTCGGGAAGTCGCCCGGCGCGCGTTCGTTGATCTTTTCCGCCAGCTCGACGTACGACGCGTACGGGACGATCTGGTAAGCGGTGTGCGTGAAGCTGTTCAGTTGATCCGCGATCGCCTTGACGATCTTCGGGTGGCGGTGGCCCGTGTTCAGCACCGCGATGCCGGCGGCGAAATCGATGAAGCGGCGGCCTTCGACATCCCACAGCTCCGCGTTCTCGGCGCGGGCGGCGTAGAAATCGCACATCACGCCGACGCCGCGCGGGGTGGCGGCGTTCTTGCGGGCCTGCAGGTCGGCATTCTTCACGGTCATCTCCTTGATGTTCTGTCCGGTGGGTAGGAAATCGGGCGCCTTGGCAGCCCATGGAGGCGACTATAATCACATTTGGCTCTGGCAATCAGAGCCATTTCGATAAATATTCAGGAGCCAATCATGCGCGCGAGCGTGTTGTCGGACTGGCTGGCGCAGCGCCTCGTGCGCGGCGGCGAACAGCCGATCTACCGGCAGCTTCACCGGCTGCTGCAACAGGCGATCCTGTCGCGCGAACTGCCGGCCGGCACGCGTGTGCCGTCGTCGCGGCTGCTGGCCGCCGAGCTCGGGATCGCGCGTAACACGGTCACGCAGGTTTACGAACAGCTGGCGCTCGAAGGCTATGTGAACTCGGCGACGGGGCGCGGCACGTTCGTCGCCGACAGCGCGCCGGACGAGATCGTCGGCGCGCCGCCCGACGCGAGCGCCGGCCCGGCCGTCGTGACGCCGTCCGTACGGCGGCTGTCCGCGCGCGGCACGCGGCTCGTCGAAGGCGCCGGCGTGTCGAAGCGCCAGGGCGGCGCGTTCATGCCGGGCGTGCCCGATGTGTCGCGATTTCCGGCGCGTGTGTGGACGCGGCTGCACAACAAGTACTGGCGGCGCCTGCGCCCCGACCTGCTGACCTACGCGCCCGGCGGCGGGCTCGCGCTGCTGCGCGAGGCGCTGGCCGACTACCTGCGCACGTCGCGCTCGGTGCGCTGCACGCCCGAGCAGATCGTGATCACGACCGGCATCCACCAGTCGATCGACCTCGCGGTGCGGCTGCTAACCGACCCGGGCGACGCGATCTGGACCGAAGATCCGTGCTACTGGGGCGTGCGCAGCGTGCTGAACGTGTCGGGGCTGACCACGCGGCCGATTCCGGTCGACGACGAAGGCATCGCGCCGTCGGCCGCCGATCTCGCCGAGCCGCCGAAGCTGATGCTCGTCACGCCGTCGCACCAGTATCCGCTCGGGATGGTGATGAGCCTCGCGCGGCGGCGGATGCTGCTCGAATACGCGCGCCAGCACGGCTGCTGGATCATCGAGGACGACTACGACAGCGAATTCCGCTACGGCAGCCGGCCGCTCGCGTCGCTGCAGGGGCTCGATACGGCCGGACAGGTGATCTACGTCGGCAGTTTCGGCAAGACGCTGTTCCCGGGGCTGCGGGTCGGCTATCTGGTCGCGCCGGAGCCGCTCGCGGAAAGTTTCGCGACCGCGAGCGCCGAGCTGTATCGCGAAGGGCAGCTGCTGCAGCAGGCCGTGCTCGCCGAATTCATCGCGGAAGGGCACTTCGTGTCGCACATCCGCAAGATGCGCACGCTGTACGGACAACGCCGCGAGGTGCTGCTCGACGCGGTCGCGCGGCGCTACGGCGATACGCTGCACGCGCTCGGCAGCGACGCCGGGCTGCATCTCGTCACGCAATTGCCGGCCGGCGTCGACGATCGCGCGGTCGCGCAGGCCGCGCTCGAACGCAACATCGTGGTGCGGCCGCTGTCCGGGTACTACGCGGATCGCGAGCGTGCCGCATCGGGTTTGCTGCTCGGCTATGCGTGCGTGCCGGAAGACGAGATCGCGACCGCGTTCGCGACGCTTGCCGAGGCGATCGACGAGCGGGCGTTCGACAAGGTGCCGGCGGCGGTGTGAGGCGGACGGACAGCCGCGCCGCCGGCGGGCCGAATCGTGCTGCCCGCGGTGCGGGGAACAGGCGTGTGCCGCGACGCGCGAGACGTTCGCCGATGCGCGGATTCGCGTGGAGCCGGTTCGACGCGTCCGGCAGCGTCAGCGGCGGCCGCTGGCCCGCTGTTTAAAGCCGGATCAACGCCGCGCCCGCGACCACCAGCGCGCAGGCGGCGAGCCGCTGCGCACCGGGCCGCTCGCGCATCACGAACCAGCCGATCGCGACCGCGAAGATCGAGCTCGTTTCGCGCAGCGCCGACACGGTCGCGACCGGCAGGTGCCGATACGCGAGGATCACGATCCCGTATGCGGCGAGCGAGATCGTGCCGGCGATCGCGCCCTGCGTGAGCGCGGTGCGCGAGCCGAGCACCGCGCGCGGGCCGCCGCGCACCGCGCAGACGAGCACGAGCTGCGGCACGCTCCACAGCAGATACACCCACGCGATATAGCCGAGCGCGCTGCCGGACACGCGCGAGCCGATCCCGTCGCAGATCGAATACGCGGCGATGAACACGCCGGTGAGCAGCGCATACGGCACGCCTTCGCCGGAGAACCGCAAGCCGCGCCGCAGCGCGAGCGACATGATGCCGAACGACACGAGCGCGATGCCCGCGAAGCCGAACGGCGTCGGCCGTTCGTGCAGCATCGCGAGCGCGAGGACCGATACGAGCAGCGGCGATATCCCGCGCGCGATCGGATAGATCTGCCCGAATTCGCCGTTGCGGTACGCGCGCGCCAGCGTGAAACAGTACGCGACCTCGAGCACGGCGGACGCGACGACGTACGGCCACGCGGCGGGCGCCGGCGCGGGCAGCAGCACGGCGCCGGCGATGCCGAACGCGAGATACGGCAGCGACATCGTGCCGAGCTGGACCAGCCGGTCTTCGCTGACGTGGAGGAACGCGTTCCAGATGGCGTGCAGCAGCGCGGAGCACAGCACGAGGCCGATGAAGAAGTGATCCATGAACGAACGGGCGGACGAAGGCGGGAGCGGGCAGCGCCGTCAATTATGTGGGTATCGGGCGCGCTCGCGCGGAATTGTCGATAATAGAACGTTGTTATTCACCGGATGCCGACGATGACCGAAGCCACCCAAGCCCAGCCTGCCGTTCCGCGCCTCACGAGCCTGTCGCACGGGGGCGGCTGCGGCTGCAAGATCGCGCCGGGCGTGCTGTCCGAGCTGCTCAAGCGCGCGACGCCGCCCGCGCTGTTCCCGGATCTGCTGGTCGGCACCGAGACGTCCGACGACGCGGCGGTCTACCGGCTCAACGACGAGCAGGCGATCGTCGCGACCACCGATTTCTTCATGCCGATCGTCGACGATCCGTTCGACTTCGGCCGCATCGCGGCCACCAACGCGCTGTCCGACGTCTATGCGATGGGCGGCAAGCCGATCCTCGCGCTCGCGCTGGTCGGCATGCCGATCAACGTGCTGCCGCACGAGACGATCGCGGCCGTGCTGCGCGGCGGCGAATCGGTGTGCGCGGATGCCGGCATTCCGGTCGCAGGCGGTCATTCGATCGATTCGGTCGAGCCGATCTACGGGCTCGCGGCGATCGGCGTCGTGCATCCGTCGCGCGTGAAGCGCAACGCGGCCGCGCGCGCGGGCGACGTGCTCGTGCTCGGCAAGCCGCTCGGCGTCGGCGTGCTGTCGGCCGCGCTGAAGAAGAACCAGCTCGACGCCGACGGCTACGCGCAGATGGTCGCGACGACCACCAAGCTGAACCGGCCGGGCGCCGAGCTCGCCGCGCTGCCGGGCGTGCATGCGCTGACCGACGTCACCGGCTTCGGGCTGCTCGGCCATACGCTCGAACTGGCGCGCGGCGCGCAGCTCACCGCGCGCGTGCACTATGCGTCGCTGCCGTGGCTCGCGGGCGTCGAGACGTTCGTTGCCGATGGTGTGTTCACCGGCGCATCGGGCCGCAACTGGGCCGCGTACGGCACCGACGTACGGCTCGCCGACGGGCTGCCGCCCGTCGCGCAGGCGCTGCTGACCGATCCGCAGACGTCGGGCGGGCTGCTGGTCGCGTGCGCGCCGGAGGCGGTCGACGACGTGCTCGCGTGCTTCCGTGCCGACGGCTTCGACCGCGCGGCCGTGATCGGCGAGATGGCGGACGGGCCCGCACGCGTCGACGTCGCCTGACGCCGGATTCATACCGCGTATCGTTTCGACGTCGCTGGAATCGATGCCTTCCATCGACGGTATTGATGCCATCGACGACCGATGAACGACTTCCTGTTCGGGCTGATGATCGCGCTGTCGGTCGGGCCCGTCGCGCTGATGATCGCGAACTACGGCATGCGCGCCGGCACGGCGACCGGCGTGCGCGCGGCGATCGGAGTGGCCGCTGCCGACGGCTGTTATGCGGTCGTCGCGTTCACCATCGGCGCGCTGCTCGCGGGCACGCTCGCGTCGCATCTGTCGCTGTTCCGCATGGTCGGTGCGTGCGTGCTGCTCGCGATGGGCGCGCGGATGCTGTGGCAGGCGCTGCGTGACCGGCGCCGCACGCTCGATGGCGACGTCCCGCCGCCGCCGGGCAATCGCCCGTTCATGTCGATGTTCTTCGTCACGCTCGCGAACCCGCTGACCATCCTGCTGTTCTACGGCTATGCGACCGCTGCCGCGGGCGCGCATCGGCACTGGCTGCTCGGCGCCGCGTGCGTGTTCGCGGGCAGTCTCGCCGGGCAGCTCGTGTTCGCGTTCGGCGGCAGCGCGATCGGGCGTTTCGTGAAATCGCCAGCGTGGCTCGCGGCGAGCCATGGGGTCGCCGCACTCGTCGTGCTCGGCTACGGCGTCGCGGGGCTGATGCGCGTGTAGCGCGGCGCGAAGCGGCCGACGTCGCGCACGGCGACGAACCCGATAGCATTCCTGATGTTTGCAAGGCCGCGACGAATGCGCGATTTTCCGTCGCGCAACACGCCTCCGTTCGCACGAAACACCGCCAGCCGTTTCGTAGTCGGGTTCCGCATCGCGTACGCCCGTTCTATACTCGTCGCGCAGTCTCCGAGAGCCGTTCTCACCCAACATCACCGAAACAAGGAACGCCGATGCTGACTCGCTCCATCCTTTCCGCCGCCGCATTCTCGCTTGCCGCCTGTGCGACCGCGCCGTCGATCGCGCAGGACAACCAGGGCAACGATGCAGGCAATGCAGCATTCGCCGAGACCGGCTCGCATGGCCGCCCGGTCAAGGTCATGATCATCACGATGTTCGGCCCGGAAGGCCAGGCATGGCTCGACCGGCTCGGCCCGTGGCGCGACATCACCGTGCCGGGCCTGTCGCCCGACTATCCGGCTGTCCACTGCAACAAGCAGGACGTGTGCGTGGTCACGACCGGGATGGGCTATGCGAACGCGTCGGCGACGATCATGGCGCTCACGTTCTCGCCACGCTTCGATCTGCGCCGCACCTATTTCCTGATCTCGGGCATCGCGGGTGTCGACCCCGCACAGGGCACGGTCGGATCGGCCGCGTGGTCGAAATACCTCGTCGATTTCAGCCTGCAGTGGGAGCTCGATGCGCGCGAGATTCCGGCCGGGTGGAACACCGGCTTTCTCGGCATCAACACGAAGAGCCCGAACGACAAGCCGCCGCTCGACTATCGCACCGAAGTGTTCCAGCTCAACCCGCAGCTGACCGACGCCGCGTACGCGCTGTCGCGCAACGTCGTGCTCGCCGATAGCGCCCAGGCGCAGGCTGCGCGCGCGAAGTTCACGTATGCGCCGGCGAACCGGCCGCCGACGGTGATCCAGTGCGATACGTCATCGGGCAACACGTGGTTCTCGGGCACGCTGATCGGCGAGCGCGCGCGTCAGTGGACCAAGATCCTGACGGACGGCAAGGGCACCTACTGCATGACCGCGCAGGAGGACAACGCGACGTATGAAGCGCTCAAGCGCGCGGCGAGCGTGAAGCGGGTCGACCTGTCGCGTGTGGCCGTGCTGCGCACCGGGTCCGATTTCGATCGGCCGTACGCGGGGCAGACGAGCGCCGACAACCTGCTGAACTACGCGGACCAGGGCGGCTTCGCCCCGGCGACCGAAAACCTGTACCGCGCGGGCAATCCGCTGGTGCAGGACATCGTCACGCACTGGGGCGAATGGCGCGACGGCGTGCCGCGTCGTTGACGGCCGGACGATGACTCAGCCGGCGGTCAACGCAGTCAATGCGATTGCGGGGCCGAACGGAACGGCGTCCAGACCGGCGTGGTGTCGTCCCAGTGATCGAGCGGCGAAGGAAGTTGATCGTTCATCATGTGCTCCTGCAACTAACTGACTCGGCGAGTCGTCGACAAAGTCGTTCGAAACGCCGCGCGCGGGGCAACCCGCCGCGCGGCGTCGCGCGTTTACCGGCCCCCGCCGGCGAGCTGGTTGCCTTCCGGCGTCGAGCGATACGGGCTTTGTGCGAGTTCGAGCCCTTGCGGATACGAAGTCGCCTTGCGCAGGTATGCGAGCGTGCCGTCCTTGCGGGCCTGCACGACTTCCGCGCTCACTTCGGCGCGCGTCCGCGGGCCGTTGTGTTGCGAGTACCACGACGTGTTGCCGTAGTCGCCGGCATGCGGGGTACCCGAATCGGCGAAGGCCGGTGCGGACACCGCAAGCGCGAGAGCAAGGGCCGAGAGAAGATGGCGGCGGTTCATGGCGTCACTCCTAGAGATGTCGGAGCTGGCGCTCGAGCGCTGACTCCGGTCCCGCCAGGCGGGATCTGTTCGATGCGCAACGAGGTGCGCGACAGGGTTTACTCTAGGTATCTGTTCCGGTGCGATAAATGCGGCAGACGCGAATTGAATTGTCGTGTCAGTGGAACAATCGTCATCCGCACCGCCGGCAGGGTTATGCGGAAATGGCCGGGAGCCCCGCGGCGCGGGCTTCGCCGGGATGCGCGACGGCGACGCGCAACGACCCGCGACGACGCACGCGGCCGATTGCCGCGGGTCGCGCAAAGGTTTACTGCGGATTCGGGAAGGATCGGGGCACCGCGCTTGACAGACGTGCCGGGCGGCGCTCAGGCGGGATGACGCGCGGGCCGTCCGGCCCGCGCGCGGAGGTCAGGCGATTACGCGACCCACTCGTTGATGACCGGCGTATCGAGCACCGGCGCGCGTTCGGCTTCCTCGAACGTGCGCTTGCTGCACGTCGCGTCGAGGCTGCCCTTGCCGCTCAGCAGCGGGCAACGGTCGAACACTTCGGCCACCCAGTCGACGAACACGCGCACCTTCGGCGACAGATGGCGGCTGTGCGGATACACGACCGAAATCGGCATCGGCAACGGCTTGACGCCGGGCAGCACTTCCTTGAGCCGGCCTTCGCGCAGGTGCGGCAGCACCATGAACAGCGGCGGCTGGATCAGCCCGAAGCCTTCGATTCCGCACGTCACGTACGCATCCGCGTCGTTTACCGACACGATGCCCTCCATCTTCATCTCGACTTCCTTGCCGTCGATCAGGAAGGTCCAGTCGATCGTGCGGCCCGTGCGGCTCGAGAAGTAGTTGACGGCCTTGTGCTGGTTCAGGTCGTCGATCGTCTGCGGCTCGCCGTGGCGCTCGAGATAATCGGGCGACGCGACGGTCACGCATTCGAACAGGCCGACGCGGCGTGCGACGAGCGACGAGTCCTGCAGCGCACCGACGCGGATCACGCAGTCGACGCCTTCCTGCAGCAGGTCGACCGGCCGATCGGACAGGCCGAGTTGCAGGTCGATGTCCGGGTAGCGCGTATGGAATTCGCACAGCGACGGAATCACGAGCAGCCGCCCGATCGAGCCCGGCATGTCGATACGCAACTTTCCGTGCGGCTTCCGGTTGTTGGCCTGGAAGCTTGCTTCGGTTTCCTCGACGTCCGCGAGGATCCGCACGCATCGTTCGTAGTACGCGGCGCCGTCCGGCGTGAGCGAGAGCCGGCGCGTGGTCCGGTGCATCAGCCGCACGCCGAGGAATGCTTCGAGATTCTGGATGATCGTCGTGACGGACGCTCGCGGCAAGCTGAGCGTTTCTGCTGCCTTGGTGAAGCTGCTTGTATCGACGACGCGAGTAAACACCTGCATGGCCTGAAGCCGGTCCATCACAACCTCCGCAATTTAATTTGCCGCCGGAACAAGAAGGCTGCGCTACCTCGTGGGTAAACGCAGCCTCGGATTGTTCGGGGGCGTTGAATTGTGTTGCCGGATTATAGGCATTTATCCCAATGTCTGCCGGACCCAGAATTCGTTCCATCTCGAAATGGATGCTGCATCGTCATGGACGCTTCTGAATTCAGCAAATTCCTGAAAGCCGCGCTGCCCGCGCAAGCCATAGCGGGCGCGGCGCTGACGGTTGCCGAAGTGGAAATTCCCGGCTACGCGCAGGACATCGTGCTGCGTCTCTACCGCCGCCCGGACAAGACCGGGTTGCCAGTAGTGCTTTATTTCCACGGCGGCGGCTTCGTCCGCGGTTCGCTCGAAGACGCGGATTTCGCCGCGCGTTTTTTAGCAGAACGCTTACCAGCTCTCGTAGTATCGGTCGATTATTCGCTCGCGCCGGCCTTTCCTTTTCCGGCCGCGCCGGAGGATGCGTATCGCGCCGCCGTGTGGGCCGCGACGCGCGCCCGCGCGTTCGGCGGCAACCCGAAGAAGATCGGGGTCGCGGGGCACGACGCGGGCGGCCAGCTCGCGAACTGCCTCGCCTTCATCGCACGTGACCGCGGCGAAGTGTCGATCGCCGCGCAGGCGCTGTTCGGGCCGATGCTCGACCCGAGCATGACGCGCATCGGCGACGCCGAGCGCCTCGCGTCCGACATCACCGCGCGCGAATGCGCGGCCTGTTATCGCGCGTATCTGCCGCAGGCCGCGCAGCGCATGCACCCGTACGCGGCGCCGATCGAATCGGTGCGCCTCGCGGGGCTGCCGCCGACGCTCGTCGTCACCGCGCAGAACGACGTGCTGCACGTCGAAGCGGAGAACTATGCGGGCTGCCTGATCTCGTCGGGCGTGCTCACGCAGGTGATCCGCTACCCGGACATCACGCACGCCGCGCTCGCCACGCACGAAGCCGCATTCGAGGAAGCCGTGCGCTTCTTCCAGTGCCGCTTCCAGGCCCGCCAGCCGAACCGTCCCGAATAACCAGAACCAATCCACGCTTACTGGAGATCCACATGGCCATCCTACGCACCTCCCGTTCCCGAATCGCGACCGCGGCGATCGTCACGCTCGCCGTCGTCGGCCTCGGCACGTTCGGCGCGATGCGCGTGAGCGCGAACGCCCCCGAGAAAGCGGCGGCGCCGCTGCCCGAAGTCGACGTCGCGACCGTCGTGCCGCAGACCGTGACCGACTGGCAAAGCTATTCGGGCCGCCTCGAGGCGGTCGAGAAAATCGACGTGCGCCCGCAGGTGTCGGGCACGATCGTCGCGGTGAACTTCAAGGACGGCGCGCTCGTGAAGAAGGGCGACGTGCTGTTCGTGATCGACCCGCGCCCGTACCAGGCGGAAGTCGATCGCGCCGCCGCGCAGCTCGCGGCCGCGCAGGCCCGCAACGGCTACGCGCAGACCGACTGGCAGCGCGCGCAGCGGTTGATCGGCGACAACGCGATCGCGAAGCGCGACTACGACGAGAAGCAGAACGCGGCGCGCGAAGCGAACGCGAACCTGAAGGCCGCCGAAGCCGCGCTGGAAACGGCGCGCATCAATCTCGGCTATACGCGCATCACCGCGCCGGTGTCGGGCCGCGTGTCGCGCGCGGAAATCACGCTCGGCAACGTCGTGTCGGCCGGCGCGTCGGCCGCGCCGCTGACGACGCTGGTGTCGGTGTCGCCGATCTACGCGTCGTTCGACGCGGACGAGCAGACCTACCTGCAATACATCAACGGCGCGCGCAGCGGCCGCAAGGTGCCGGTCGAGCTCGGCCTCGCGAACGAAACCGGCTACTCGCGCAGCGGCGAGATCGATTCGGTCGACAACCGGCTCGACACGTCGTCCGGCACGATCCGCGTGCGCGCACGCTTCGACAACGCGGACGGCACCCTGGTCCCGGGCCTCTACGCACGCGTGAAGGTGGGTGGCAGCGCGCCGCACGAGGCGCTGCTCGTCGACGACGCGGCGATCAACACCGACCAGGACAAGAAGTTCGTGTTCGTCGTCGACCAGCAGGGCCGCGTGTCGTATCGCGAAGTGCAGCAAGGGATGCAGCACGGCAACCGGCGCGTGATCGTGAGCGGGCTGTCGGCCGGCGACCGCGTGGTCGTGAACGGCACGCAGCGCGTGCGTCCGGGCGAGCAGGTGAAGCCGCACATGGTCCCGATGACGGGCGGCGATGCGCCGTCCGCGCCGCTCGCGAGCACCGCGAAGCCGGCCGCACCGGCGAAGGCGGATTCGTAAGCGGCGCGCCGCTTCGCATCCGCGTTCAACCAGACAGAGCAACCCATGAACATTTCCAAATTCTTTATCGACCGGCCGATCTTTGCAGGAGTCCTATCGGTGATCATCCTGCTCGGCGGGGTGATCGCGATGTTCCTGCTGCCGATTTCGGAATATCCGGAAGTCGTGCCGCCTTCGGTGATCGTGAAGGCGCAGTACCCGGGCGCGAACCCGAAAGTGATCGCCGAGACGGTCGCGTCGCCACTTGAAGAGCAGATCAACGGCGTCGAGGACATGCTCTACATGCAGTCGCAGGCGAACAGCGACGGCAACATGACGATCACCGTCACGTTCAAGCTGGGCACCGATCCGGACAAGGCCACGCAGCTCGTGCAGAACCGCGTGAACCAGGCGCTGCCGCGCTTGCCGGAAGACGTGCAGCGGCTCGGCATCACCACGGTGAAGAGCTCGCCGACGCTGACGATGGTGGTCCACCTGATCTCGCCGGACAACCGCTACGACATGACCTACCTGCGCAACTACGCGCTGATCAACGTGAAGGATCGCCTGTCGCGGATCCAGGGCGTCGGCCAGGTGCAGCTGTGGGGTTCGGGCGACTACGCGATGCGCGTGTGGCTCGATCCGCAGAAGGTCGCGCAGCGCGGGCTGTCGGCCGAGGACGTCGTGCAGGCGATCCGCGAGCAGAACGTGCAGGTCGCGGCCGGCGTGATCGGCGCATCGCCGTCGCTGCCCGGCACGCCGCTGCAGCTGTCGGTGAACGCGCGCGGCCGTCTGCAGACGGAAGACGAATTCGGCGACATCGTCGTGAAGACGACGCCGGACGGCGGCGTCACGCACCTGCGCGACATCGCGCGGATCCAGCTCGACGCGTCCGAGTACGGGCTGCGCTCGCTGCTCGACAACAAGCCGGCCGTCGCGATGGCGATCAACCAGTCGCCGGGCGCGAACTCGCTGCAGATCTCGGACGAGGTGCGCAAGACGATGGCCGAGCTGAAGCAGGACATGCCGGCGGGCGTCGACTACAAGATCGTCTATGACCCGACGCAGTTCGTGCGCTCGTCGATCAAGGCCGTCGTGCACACGCTGCTCGAAGCGATCGCGCTGGTCGTGATCGTCGTGATCGTGTTCCTGCAGACCTGGCGCGCGTCGCTGATTCCGCTGATCGCGGTGCCGGTGTCGATCATCGGCACGTTCTCGCTGCTGCTCGCGTTCGGGTATTCGATCAACGCGTTGTCGTTGTTCGGGATGGTGCTCGCGATCGGGATCGTGGTCGACGATGCGATCGTCGTCGTCGAGAACGTCGAGCGCAACATCGAGAACGGGATGAACGCGCGGCAGGCGACCTACAAGGCGATGCAGGAAGTGAGCGGGCCGATCATCGCGATCGCGCTGACGCTGGTCGCCGTGTTCGTGCCGCTCGCGTTCATGTCGGGCCTGACCGGCCAGTTCTACAAGCAGTTCGCGATGACCATCGCGATCTCGACGGTGATCTCGGCGTTCAACTCGCTGACGCTGTCGCCGGCGCTGTCCGCGATCCTGCTGAAGGGGCACGGCGACAAGGAAGACTGGCTCACGCGTGTGATGAACCGCGTGCTCGGCGGCTTCTTCCGCGGCTTCAACAAGGTGTTCCATCGCGGGGCGGAGAACTACGGCCGCGGCGTGCGCGGCGTGCTGTCGCGCAAGACGCTGATGCTCGGCGTGTATCTCGTGCTGGTGGGCGCGACGGTGCTCGTGTCGAAGGTCGTGCCGGGCGGCTTCGTGCCCGCGCAGGACAAGGAATACCTGATCGCGTTCGCGCAGCTGCCGAACGGTGCGTCGCTCGACCGCACCGAGAAGGTGATCCGCGACATGGGTTCGATCGCGCTGAAGCAGCCGGGCGTCGAGAGCGCGGTCGCGTTCCCGGGGCTGTCGGTGAACGGCTTCACCAACAGCTCGAGCGCGGGCATCGTGTTCGTCACGCTCAAGCCGTTCGCGGAACGGCACGGCAAGGCGCTGTCGGCCGGCGCCATCGCGGGTGCGCTGAACCAGAAGTACGGCGCGATGAAGGATTCGTTCGTCGCGGTGTTCCCGCCGCCGCCGGTGCTCGGCCTCGGTACGCTCGGCGGATTCAAGATGCAGATCGAGGATCGCGGCGCGGTCGGCTACGCGAAGCTGTCGGATGCGACCAACGACTTCATCAAGCGCGCGCAGCAGGCGCCTGAACTCGGCCCGCTGTTCACGAGCTACCAGATCAACGTGCCGCAGCTCAACGTCGATCTCGATCGCGTGAAGGCGAAGCAGCTCGGCGTGCCGGTGACCGACGTGTTCAACACGATGCAGGTGTATCTGGGTTCGCTGTACGTGAACGACTTCAACCGCTTCGGACGCGTGTACCAGGTGCGCGTGCAGGCCGATGCGCCGTTCCGCCAGCGCGCGGACGACATCCTGCAACTGAAGACGCGCAACGACAAGGGCGAGATGGTGCCGCTGTCGTCGCTGGTCACCGTGACGCCGACGTTCGGCCCGGAAATGGTCGTGCGCTACAACGGCTACACGGCGGCCGACATCAACGGCGGCCCGGCGCCCGGCTTCTCGTCGGGGCAGGCGCAGGCCGCGGTCGAGCGCATCGCGCACGAGACGCTGCCGCGCGGCGTGCGCTTCGAGTGGACCGACCTCACGTACCAGCAGATCCTCGCGGGCGATTCGGCGATGTGGGTGTTTCCGATCAGCGTGCTGCTCGTGTTCCTCGTGCTCGCCGCGCTGTATGAAAGCCTGACGCTGCCGCTCGCGGTGATCCTGATCGTGCCGATGAGCATTCTGTCGGCGCTGACGGGCGTGTGGCTCACGCAGGGCGACAACAACATCTTCACGCAGATCGGCCTGATGGTGCTGGTGGGGCTGTCGGCGAAGAACGCGATCCTGATCGTCGAATTCGCGCGCGAGCTCGAACACGACGGCAGGACGCCGCTCGAGGCCGCGATCGAGGCGAGCCGGCTGCGGCTGCGCCCGATCCTGATGACGTCGATCGCTTTCATCATGGGCGTGGTGCCGCTCGTCACGTCGACCGGCGCGGGTTCGGAAATGCGTCATGCGATGGGGGTCGCGGTGTTCTTCGGGATGCTCGGCGTGACGCTGTTCGGGCTGATGCTGACGCCGGTGTTCTACGTCGTGCTGCGCACGCTCGCGGGCGGCAAGATTCACGTCGCCGGCAAGGACTCGGCGGGTTATGGCGTGTCGCCGTCGGGTGCGTCGGCTTCCGATGCTTGAGGATAGAAAGATGGACAACATGCACAACACGAACGGCCTGATGCGCTTCGCGAAGGTGGCGGCCGCGAGCACCCTGCTCGCGACGCTGCTCGCCGCGTGTGCGGTCGGCCCCGACTACCAGCGTCCCGACGCGGCGGCGCCCGCCGCGTTCAAGGAAGCGCCGACCCTCGCCGCCGGCGAGCAGGCCGGCACGTGGAAGACGGCCGAGCCGTCGGATGGCGAACACCGCGGCGAATGGTGGAAGGTGTTCGGCGACCCGGTGCTCGATTCGCTCGAGACGCAGGCGCTCGCCGCGAACCAGAACCTGAAGGCCGCGGCCGCGCGGGTCGAGGAAGCGCGGGCGGCGACGCGTTCGGCGCGCTCGCAATGGTTCCCGCAGGTCGGCGCCGGTTTCGGGCCGACGCGCGAGGGGCTGTCGTCGGCGTCGCAGTTCCAGCCGCAGGGCACCGGCCCGACCAACGCGACGCTGTGGCGCGCGCAGGGCACGGTGTCGTACGAAGCCGATCTGTTCGGCCGCGTCGGCCGCAACGTCGAGGCGTCGCGTGCCGACCAGGCGCAGAGCGAAGCGCTGTTCCGTTCGGTGCAGCTCGCGCTGCAGGCCGACGTCGCGCAGAACTACTTCGAACTGCGTCAGCTCGATTCGGACCAGGACCTGTACCGCCGCACGGTCGAGTTGCGCGAGCAGGCACTGAAGCTCGTGCAGCGCCGCTTCAACGAAGGCGACATCAGCGAGCTCGACGTGTCGCGCGCGAAGAACGAACTGGCGAGCGCGCAGGCCGATGCGGTCGGCGTCGCGCGCCGGCGCGCGGCGTCCGAGCATGCGCTCGCCATCCTGCTCGGCAAGGCGCCCGCGGATTTCGCGTTCAAGGAAACGCCGATCGTGCCGGTCGCGGTGAAGATTCCGCCGGGCCTGCCGTCCGCGCTGCTCGAACGCCGCCCGGACGTGTCGGCGGCCGAACGCGCGATGGCGGCCGCGAACGCGCGGATCGGGCTCGCGAAGTCGGCGTACTTCCCGAAGCTCGATATCACCGGGTCGTTCGGCTATGAAGCGTCGACGCTCGGCAACCTGTTCCTGTGGTCGAGCCGTACGTTCCTGCTCGGGCCGTTCGCCGGCACCGCGCTGACGTTGCCGCTGTTCGACGGCGGGCGTCGTGCGGCCGGCGTGCAGCAGGCGCGCGCGCAGTACGACGAGCAGGTCGCGAACTACCGGCAGCAGGTGCTCGTCGCGTTCCGCGAGGTCGAGGACAATCTCGCCGATCTGCGTTTGCTCGATGATCAGATCCGCGCGCAGGATGCGGCCGTCAATGCGTCGCGCCGGGCGGCCACGCTGTCGCGGACACAGTATCAGGAAGGTGAGGTCGCGTATCTCGACGTGATCGACAGCGAGCGCTCGGTGCTGCAGTCGCAGTTGCAGGCGAACCAGTTGACCGGTGCGCAGGCGGTGTCGACCGTCAATCTGATCCGTGCGCTGGGCGGCGGGTGGGGCGCGGCGCCGACGGCGGTCGGCGATACGGCGTCCGTCAAGGCGGAAGTGGCGGCGCGGTGACGCGCGAACGGCGGGCGGTTCGTCGCTCGCCGGCCGGGAAGCGAAAAGCCCCGGCATGCAGGCTTTGGTCTGCATGCCGGGTTTTTTTTTATGGGGCGTCGCGAATTTCGGGGAGGAGCGGTCAGTCGACAGCATCCGGGAGATCGGTAACAATCCATCTGATTCTCACGGGTAGCTGCTGATCGTGACGGAAGACATATGACGCATTCCTTATAGGCGCATCACGACAATAGCGTTCCCATCCGGTTTTCACTACCAGATCATCGAGAATCCGCATGCGCTTTGCGGTGACACGATAAAACCTCGAGAGGGGTACGATGGCCGACTCAATCTCGGATGAGGAGCTGTTCGAGCTCTGGCTCAATAACTTCCTGAAGTGGCTGGAAGTTTTGACCATGGAACCAGTTGAGCTTTGTGATACTTGGGGAAACTACAACGTCGCCTGGGAATTGGTTTCCGACCTGAACACGGCCGGAAGTTTCATCGTCGCCGTCAAGTGCGGGTATCTTACTGAACGACAAAAACAAGAGATTCGCGTTTTTCTCGATAGTCTCACCCTGATACCGAAGTCGTTGCTTGTTTCAGCGACAACGGCAGCGGCCAATCGAAAAGCGATGAGCGACGCGTGTTGGGTGCGCTATCGCGAAGGCGCGCTCGCCCTGCTGGTTATCCTCCGGCCTGCGGCCGAAAGGAACAGAGAATACTTTTCCCGCCAGAAATGATCGGATGATTACTTCGGGCCGATGCCGGCCATCGACTTCGCGCGCAAGCGCATCGTTCGATGGCGTCACGGACGGAGCCGCACCGATAGATGCAAGCGTTGAATTCCGGTCTTGGTCGACACGGCGGCCGTCTAATCGTGGAGTAGTATTCCCGCATGTCCGCGGTTACTGTCCAGGCCTCCACGGCGCCCGGCCGATGATCTACCCGTGACGGCGGTGGCAAGCTCGTTAGCGAGCGTCTGGAACCTGCTTCGACGATACGTGCGGCGGCGCCGTCCGCGGCGACGGCATTGACGGGAACGCATCATGTCAACCGAGTGGAAGCACCGCGTCAGACTGTTTATCCAGCGCTTCTGGCAGCCGACCAGTGCGTGCATGACCTGCATGCCGGGGAGCTGGGGAAATATCACGAGCCTGCCCCACTGGACCATCGCATTTCATACGGGTCTGCTGACCGGGCTCCTGGCTGTACTTCTGACTTTCACGCCGGTGGGGAAACTCTATGCGCATCGATATGGCAATGCGCTGGTCGTTGGCGTCCTGACGACGTTGGGCGATGCGTACTCGCACACGAGTCATTACCGTATCCCCTATGTCGAGCACATCGTGACGGGTGCCATTTCAGGTCTATTGGCGCTTGCGGCCTCCTATCTCTTCGAAGATCGCGCGCGGCGCCTTCGCGCGGTGTGGGCTCGCGTTTCCGGACAGCTTATCCGCTGACTTTCCGGGCAACGTGCCGACAAGTGACCGTTGCGGGCCGGAAGTGAGACGTCCACGGAAATCCACGAAGAACCTTTTTCATTGCACCGCATGTCGCAACTAACGGTCAGTTCCGCCCGCCGCCTTCCGACGGCGCGGCGGCGTCCCGCCCCGCGCGCCGTCGATGGATGACGACGATCAGCGTGCGGGCAGAGCGGCAACGCGTGACGCCGCGTCCGCATCCGCGCGGAACCGGTCACGCGCCACCACATCACCGCATCACGCGCCGCCGAACGCGCGTCCCATCGGCTTCATCCGCATCCCGCGCGCGAGCCGGGTCCACGGCAGGTCCGCCGGGTCGGCCTGCATCGGCCCCGGCGCCTTGGCGACCAGCACCGCGTGCGCGATGTCCTGGAAATCGGCGCGGAAGTGCACCGAGCTCTTGTTGACGAGAATCTTCATCGCCTCCGGCTCGATTCCGCCCACCCGATACAGATTGCGATCGAGCATCTGCGCCTTGCCGGCGCTCACGACGATCCGCACGCCGTCGATCCGCAGGCACGCGACCGGCCCGACGTCGGCCTGCATGCCGTTCATCATCGGGCCGTCGTAGCGGCAGATGCCGTCGGACAGCGCGACGACCTCGAAGCGCGCGCGAAGCGGCTCGTCGCCGGGCACGCCCGAGCCGCCGAGCGACAGGTCGACGCGCGCGCCGGCTCCCGCGCGCCACGCCGCGGCCACCGCCGCCGGATCCCACAGCAGGCCGAGCGCCGCGTCCTGCGCGCCATGACGCAGCAGCGCGCGAAGCAGGCCCGTCGTATTCGAATCGCCGCCCGCGCCTGGGTTGTCCTGCGTGTCGGCGATCACGACCGGTTTGCTTGCGTCCGCCGCGAGCCGCATCGCCTCGCGCACGGCGTCGTCCGGCGACAGGAACGGCACCTGCCACTGCGCCTCGTCGGCCAGCATCGTGTCGTACAGCGTCTGTACGGCGGCCTCTACCGCGTCGGCGTCGCCATAGCCCCAGATGACCGGCCCGCATTCCGGGAAATCCGCGGCCGGGAAGCCCGGTGCGAACGACAGCGACACCACGCCGCCGGCTTCGAGCGCCGCAAGGCGCGCGTACATCGTGCAAGCGGGATCGAGCAGCGTGCACATCCCGTTGATGGGAATCAGAAACGGCAGCCGCCGCGCCGCGCGATGCAGCGGGCCGCGGCCCGCGAGCAGGCGTTCGAGCAGCGCGGCCGCGCGTGCGCCGGTTTCCGCCATGTCCACGTGCGGATACGTGCGAAAGGCGACCAGTGCGTCGGCGTGGCGCAGCATCAGGTCGGTCACGTTCGCGTGCAGATCGAGCGACGCGACCACCGGCACGTCCGGGCCGACCGCGGCGCGCACGCGCTCGAGCAGGGTGCCTTCGCCGTCGTCCGTGTGCTCGGCGACCATCGCGCCGTGCAGGTCCAGATACACCGCGTCGCAGCCGCCGCGTCGCGCCGCCTCGACGATCTCGCCGGCGATGCGTTCGAAGGCGTCCTCGGTGACGTGCGCCGACGGGCTCGCGCCGGCCCAGATCACCGGCAGCAAGCGCCAGCCGCGCCGCTCGGCCGCGTTGATGAAGCCGCCGGCCGGAATGTTGACGTCGCGTAGCGCGAGCACGTCGGCGCCGCGCACCAGCGCGGGAAATCCTTCGCCGCGTTCGAAGTTGGCATAGGCGGCCTTGGTGGGCGCGAAGGTATTGGTTTCATGCTGGAAACCGGCAACGAGAATGCGTCGGGTCATGTGTCTGAGTCCAGTAAAGCAGGTGGGTGTGCGGGGTCGATGGGGCGCTACGGTGCCGTCGCGGCACGCCGGTCAGCGCGCTGCGGCGGGCAGGCGGTTCATGATCAGCGCGACGGCGCCCGCGACCATCAGCGCGACGATCACGAGCAATCCCGCCTGCATGCTGCCGGTGGCGGTGCGGATCTCGCCGATCAGCGTCGGGCTGAGGAAGCCGCCGAACAGGCCGATCGTGTTGATGAGCGCGATGCCGCCGGCCGCCGCGTTGCCGGTCAGGTATTGCGACGGGATGGCCCAGAACACGGTGTAGGCCGCCCACAACAGCGCCGTGGCGATCGTCATGCAGACGAGCGAGATCGCGAGATTGCCGCCGGCCCAGGTCGCGGCGGCCAGCGCGGCCGCGCCGACGAGCGCCGACACCGCGCTGTGCCAGCGGCGTTCGCCGCGCCGGTCCGAGCGCCGGCCGATCACGAGCATCGCGCAGGCGGCGCCGATGTACGGAATCATCGAATAGAAGCCGATCTGCATCGTGTCGGTCACGCCGTTGGCCTTGAGGATCGACGGCAGCCAGAAGCTGACCGCGTAGATTCCGCAGATCATCGTGAAGTACGCGAACGCCAGCAGGTAGACGCGCGGGTCGCGCGCCGCCTGCCCGAACGCGTGGTGGCCGGCCGCGGGCGTCTGCAGCTCGGTGGCGAGCAGGCTCTTCTCGCGGTCGCTCAGCCACGTCGCATCGTCCGGGCGATCGGCCAGTACCTTCAGCACCAGCAGGCCGAGCACCGCGCACGGCAAGCCTTCCGCGACGAACATCCACTGCCAGCCGGCCAGCCCGTGCGCGCCGTCGAGGGCCGTCATCAGCCAGGTCGACAGCGGCGAGCCGACGATGCCGCCGATCGGCCCGGCCAGCATCACGACGGCCATCACGCCGGCCATGCGGCGCGGGCCGTACCAGTAGGTCAGGTAGAAGATCATGCCCGGCGCGAAGCCGGCCTCGAACACGCCGAGCAGAAAGCGCAGCACGTAGAACGACGTGGTGTCGTGCACGAACATCATCGCGGCGGACGTGAGCCCCCACAGCACCATGATCCGGCTGATGGTCTTGCGCGCGCCGATCCGGGGCAGCATCAGGTTGCTCGGAATCTCGAACAGCACGTAGCCGAGGAAGAAAATGCCCGCGCCGAGGCCGTAGGCCGCGTCGGAGAAGCCGAGCGCGCTTTGCATGTGAAGTTTCGCGAAGCCGATGTTGACGCGATCCAGATACGCGAACGTGTAGCAGAGCAACAGCAGCGGCAGCAGGCGCCAGTTCAGTTTGCGGTACAGCGCCTGTACTGGCGCGCTGTCGTGCGCGACCGGACGGCGGGAGGTTGGGACGGCGGACATGTCGCTCTCCAGTGGCGTAAGCGTGTTGCGGGACGGGTTCCGATTGCCGCATCGTCGAAGAGTCGAAAAAGCAGAGCAAGAGCAACTTAAGTGATCTAATGTTGCTCGACAGGCAACACTCGGGCAAACCGCCAGCAAACATCAGACAGACCGGACACGCCATGCGCGAACTCAACCAGCGCCGCTTGCGCTACTTCCACGAGGTGCTGACCCACGGCTCCATCCGCGGCGCGGCCGACAGCATCAATACCGCGCCGTCCGTGATCACGCGACAGATTCGCCTGCTCGAGGAGGAGATCGGCGTCGAGCTGTTCGAGCGGCAGGCGCGCGGCGTGCGGCCGACCGAGGCGGCCGCGCATCTGCTCGAATACTGGCGCGGTTGCCGCTCGCAGCAGGAATTGTTCGAGGAACGCCTGCAGGCGTTGCGGCGGCTGCAATCCGGCCAGGTGCGCATCGTCACCAGCGAAGGCTACGTCGACGTGCTGATGGACGAGGTGCTGACCGATTTCTGCATGCGTTACCCGAAGCTCGACGTGATCGTCGATGTGCTGCCCGTCAACAACGTGCTGCAGGAAGTGGCGGAGAGCCGCGCGCACATCGGGCTCGCGTACAACCCGCCGGCTCATCCGGAGATCGCGTATCTCGCCACGTCGTCGCAGCCAGTGGTCGCGCTCGTTCATGCCGGCCATCCGCTCGCGGTGCGGGGCGGCGCGGTGCGCGCGCACGAACTCGGCGAATATCCGCTCGCACTGATGCCGCCGGCGTTCGGCCTCGGTCAGGTCGCGCAGATGCTGGCGTATACCGAGAACCTGCCGATCCGTCCGACGCTGACGACCAACTCGCTCGCGGTGTTGCGCCATTTCGTGAAGCGCCACGAGGGGATTACGTTGATCGGCGCATTCGCCGCGTATCGCGAACTCGAGAGCGGCGAACTCGTCGCGCTACCGATCGCGCATCCGTTGTTCGATTCCGCGAAAGCGCGCCTGCTCGTGAAGGCGGGGCGGCCGCTTGGCGTCGCGGCCGATACGTTGCTGAACTGCCTGCTGCACGACATGACGATGTTCGCGGGAGCGGCGACGCGTCGGGGCCCGACCGGGAAACGGCCGCGCGCGGCGAAGCGCGCGCGTTGACGGGCGCTGTCGCCGGTGGCGACGTTCAGGTGTCGGCGCGTCGTCGTTGACAGGCCGTCCGCCGCCTTCCGCGATGCGATTTCCCGGCAAGCCGTCGCGCCGGGCTCCCGTTCCCTTTCCCGCCACCCGCCGAAACGACATCGGCGCGGCGCTTCATTCGTCGCGCCCACTCGGGTTACTCGGTACGCAATTTCTCGACAGTCCGCAATAAGTTGATATCTCGTCGCGGCACCGCTCACTACCATCCATCGATATCGAATCCACCCGATGGGCGGGCGGTTTGACGGAGCCACCTCGCGTGGCGTGAGTGTCGATGGAACGAAGCACGAGCATCGAGGCAGGGCGCCGGTCGTCGTGTGGCCGGGCGTCGGCATGGATCGCGATCGCGTTGACGCTGCTGCTGGCGTACGGCGTCGCGAGGCATGTGTCGCGGGCATCGCCGGCGCTGCCGCAGCAACGGCATTTTTCCGTCGACGTGGACCGCGACCGGGCGCCGTGGGCGCGACCCGTGATCGCGATTCACGAAGGCATGCCGGTGCATATCGACGTGCATGCGCGGGAAACCGGCGTCCTGATGGCGCACGAAATACCGGGGGCGTTGGCGGCATGCGCGTCCGGCAGCACGCAGTCGCTGGATATTGTCCCGGTCGGCATCACCGGGCGTTTCTCGCTGCATTTCCACAGCCGGACCGGCGACACGATCGAGGTCGCCGTGATCGAAATCTATCCGGGGCCGTGACCGCAGCGCATTTTCACCACGACAAACAAGACGGAAGGAGACAACGATGCAATCACCGATTCGCGCAGCGTTCGCGCTGTCGCTCTGCATGTTCGTGCTGACCGGCTGCGGCGGAGAAGCCGATGACACGCCGGCGGCCACGCCCGGCGTGTCCGTGGCCGACTATGTCGTGCCGCGGGCGCCGAGCTGCAGCCCGGGCGATACGCCCGAGACCGCGCTGCAGGGGCAGGTGCCGGCCGCACTTCGACAGGCCGGCTTCGGTGGCTTCAACTGCAACCTCAAGCGCGTGAGCCAGGTTCAGGGCGAAGGCGCGTCGTGGTCGGCCGCCACGTATACCGACAGGAAAGGCCAGACCTGCTTCTATCACGCGACGATGGGCGCGAGCGCGCTGTTCAACAATCCCGATGCGCCGCCGCGCGTGAACCCGGGCGTGCCGGTGATCGACATCACCAACCCGGCGCGGCCGGTGCGGGTGAGCTCGCTGACGTCCACGTCGATGATCGATCCGTGGGAGTCGCTGCGCGTGAACGTCGCGCGCGGGATCCTCGCCGCCGACAACGGCCTGGGCGGCGGTGGCGGCCCGGAGATCGACCTGTACGACATTGCTTCGGATTGCACACGGCCGCAGTTGCTGGCGAGCGTGCCGGTCGGCACGGGCGCGGACGGCGGTATCGTACCGACCACCCGGTCGCTCGGCCACGAAGGCGGATTTTCACCCGACGGGCTGACCTATTACGTCGGCGGCGCCTTCACGAAAAGCTACTACGCGATCGACCTGACCGTGCCGACCCGGCCGAAGATGATTTCCGCGATCGGCCTGCCGGATCTGGGCATGGGAAGCTTTTCGCACGGCCTGTCGGTGAGCCAGGACGGAACGCGGGCGTACTTCGTCGCGTCGGGGAACGGCGGTGCGGCCGTCGGCATGAGTGCGCCGCCGCTGAACGACGCGAACGCGACCGGCGACAACGGCTTTTTCGTCGTCGATACCAGCGAAGTGCAGAGCCGGCGTCCCAACGCGCAGATGCACCGGATCGCGACCGTGCCGGTGCGGAACGGCAGCGTCGCGCAACATACGATCTCGTTCGCCGTGGCGGGCAAACCGTATCTGATCGAAGTCGACGAGGGCGGGGGCGGCGGGCTCCAGGATCCGGGCGCAACGGCGGTCAAAGCCGCATGCAATGCCGGTGTGGCGCCGTTCCCGATGGGGCACATCTACGACATGTCCAACGAAGCTGCGCCGCGGCTGGTGTCGGAGCTCCGGCTCGAAACGCACGCGATCGCGAACTGCAGCAAGGTCATTCCCGATATCGCCGGCCTGACCACATTCACGTACGGCGCGCACTACTGCAGCGTCGACAACCGGCAGAACGCGACCGCGCTCGCGTGCAGTTACTTCAACTCCGGCATTCGCGTCTTCGACATTCGCGATCCGTCGAAGCCGAAGGAGATCGCGTACTACAACCCGGCTTCGGTGAAGTCGCCCGGCGCGGGCTCGGCGCATCTGATGTTCGGTCAGTACCGTGCGGGCGGGCCGGACTGGTGTGCGTCGCGTCTCGATTTCGATTTCGATCGCCACCTGCTGACCACCGCATGCCAGGACAACGGCATGCTCGTGTTGTCGTTCGAGAACGACAGTTGGCCGTTCCCCGAAAGCACGAAGGCGACGGAGATCGGCAATTGATGCGCTTTCGCCGTGACCTGCTGGTTTGCGCGATTGCGCTCGCGATGCCGCTGACGTGTGCCGGTTTCGAGGCCGACGTGCACTTCGGCCTCACGCTTTGGCTGGCACGGCAGGCCGGCTTCGCGCCGCGCGACGCCGAGGCCATTGCGCTCGCGGATCAACGCATCGATGCAGGATCGATCGAGTACATGACATCGCCGTTGCAGTACGCGTGCCTGTCGCGCTTTGTCCCCGATGCGCTCGATGCGCAGGCCCGACACTATCCGGGCGCGCCCAGCGTACCGGCCGATGCGCAGGCAAGAGCCGTAGTGCCCGGTGGGCCGGCTGCGTTCGCGCCCGTCGACGCGGCGCTCGGCAAGGCCGGCGGCGGCAAGGCCGCATTCATGCTCGGCGAATTCGGCCGCGCGCTCCATGGCTGGCAGGATTCGTGGGCGCATCGCGGTGTGCCGTCCGTTCCGGACTGGAGCCGCGACGGCATCGCGTGCGATGCCGGTCTGGCGATGGCGGCGCCGCTCGATCGACACGCATCGTCGAGCCACGCGGCGGAGCTGACCTGGCGTCGGGTCGCCGATGTGGAAGCGATGGCGCAGGCGACCTACCTTCAGATGATCCGGTATCCGGCTATCGATGGAGCGGCGCGGCAGGCGGCACCCTGGGATCAAGTCCGGCAACGGCTTCCCGACTTCGTCGCTGCGCGAACGAAGCGCGCGAAGTCGGACTGGTTCGTCGCGAACGGCATCGCGGATACGTCGTTTCTCGACGGTATCAGCCTGCCCGACGGGCCTGCGTGGAAAACCGTCCGATGGCATGGGCGGCGCGACCTGCCCGCGCCGCTGCCGTCGGCGATGCAAGCTGGCGTCGACAAGGACATCGTCGATTTCTACACACGCTTTCTCAGCGACTGGGTCACGACGTCGCCGGTCGACAAGCGCTGGCTGCCCGCGATTTCGGTCGAGCGCGGGCAGAAGCCTGACGATGCGTTGGTCAACGCGCTGGTTGGATGGAGACTGAGGGATCACGGCGCTTATCTGGCCGTCGAGGGGTTACCGCATTCGGCGACGCATTCGCTCGCACCTGCGCGCAATCGCACGTCGTTCGAGGTGTTCAGGTCATTGAACGACGCCGTGCTGCCGCTGATCGTCGAAGGCGAGAAGCCGTCCCCCGTCCTGCCTTTCGTGGTGTTTGCGCTACCGTGGTCGAGCGCCGGCCACCCGCGCGCCGTTGCACTCGTCAAACTGCTCGACGCACCGTACGACACCGTGGGGATCGTGTCGGAGAAGCGCAATGGAATCGGCTGGAAGGTGACGGGATGGATCTCGTCGGCCGACTACTGATCGGGAAGACGTCGAAATGCGTGACGATATCGTGCATCAATCGGCGCGGGCGAGCGGCCAGTTCGAAGGCGTCGCATTGCACGGAAAGGGATGGCTGACCTTCGGGCTCGCATGGATTGTCTTGTGCACGCCAACCGGCGCGAGCGCCCACGCATGGAATATCCCGTACTACCTTCCGGTGCCGTTGTGGCTGTATGCGTATGCCGCAACGGGCACGCTGATGGTGTCCTTCATGATCCTTGCGTTTGCGTCGGGCATGCGCGCACCCGAGCCGGGAAGGCAATCCGGAACCTGGACGAAAGCGCTGCGAATCCCGGTTCCGCTCGTGAACGCCGCGCAAATCGCGAGTGCGGTATTCGTCGCGCTCCTGGTCGTGGCCGGCCTCGCGGGAACCACGAATCCGTTCCTGAACCTGGCGATGCCGGGCTTCTGGATCTGGTTCTATCTGGGCGCCTTGTATGTCAGCGCGATATTGGGTGACGTCTATGCATTCACCAATCCGTTTGCGCTTCTGTTGCGAATCGCCGTGCGCTGTTTCCCCGTCCTGGAGCGCGGGCGCTATCGTTATCCCGAACATCTCGCCTCGTGGCCCGCGTTGGGCGGCTATATCGCGCTCATCGCGCTGGAACTGTTCGGCGCGGGGCGCCCCCGAGACGTCGGCCTGTTCCTCGTCGCGTATGCCGCGTATGCGCTGATTGGTGCGTTCTGCTTCGGGCGCGAGCGCTGGCTCGCCCACGGCGATACGTTCGGCGTGCTGTGCAGGCTATGCGCGAAGCTGTCGCCGCTGAAATGGCGTGGGGCAGCGCGTCGTCACGTGATCGTGGAATCGAGAAAGCCGGTCGCGGACATGTCGCGCGACGGGCCGGCGGATACCAGCGTCATCGCCGTTCTGTCGTTCATGCTGTCGTCGACGGCCTACGACGGCTTGCGCGATACGGCTACGTGGCACGCATTCTTCTGGCGCAGCATCTATCCGCACGTCGTCGATCTGTTTCCGTCGCTCGGCCGGCACTACGCTTTTTCAGCGGACATCCTGCTGATCTGGCAATGGCTGGCGTTCGCGATCATCGGCATCGCGTATTACCTGGTGTTCCGGGGCTGCTGCACGCTCGGCGCGATCAGTTCGCGTTCGTCGTCGGGCGGAGCGTCGTTCTCGCGGCAGTTCTGCCTGGTACTGCTGCCGATCGCGTTCTTCTACAACGTCTGCCATTACTTCACGCTGTTCTGGGATCAGGGGCGGCAGATCTTCCGGCTCGCGTCCGATCCGCTCGGCCTCGGGTGGAATCTGCTGCCGGTGGCGGCCGCGGCCGATCAGATGTCGGCGGCCCAGGCGCTCATCGACGTCGGATACATCTGGCATGCGCAGGTGCTCCTGATTCTCGCCGGGCACGTCGTGAGCGTGATGCTCACGCATGCGATTGCCGTCCGGAGCGACCGTCCGGCCGCAACGGCGACCGTCGGCCAGTTGCCGCTGCTGGTGCTGACGATCGCATTGACGATCAGCGGCCTGTGGATTCTGTCGCTTCCGCTGGCGTAGCGGTCGCGGCGCGCGGCTTGAGTGCGGAGGGCGACACGCCCCACCGCTTGCGGAATGTCGCCGAAAAGTGGCTCGCCGACGAGAAGCCGCAGTCGATCGCGGCTTCCGTCACGCCGTATGCCCCGCGCTCGATCAGGCGGCGGGCGGCTTGAAGGCGGTTCTCGATGATGTACTGGTGCGGCGTCAGTCCGTTGGCCTTTCTGAAGCTCCGGATGAACGAATAGAGATCGCCCGGGTAGCCGACCGCATCGGCCACCATCATCAGCGTCAGCGGGCCGCGGAAATGGTCCCTGATGTACTCACCGGCCTTGCGCATCATGCCGGCTTGCGCATATTGCTTCGCCTGCGGCCGAGCTTCCAGGTGCAGCATGCGGTGCAGCGCGGCTGAGCCGAGCGCTTCCGCATAGGTCGGGCCCTGCGGCATCCCCGCGACGGCGTCTTCATGGAGGCTGCGGACGATCTGTGTGAGCAGGTCGTCGATCACGTCCATCCGGAGCGCGGCCGACGCGAACCAGACGTCGCTTTGCAGCCCTGTCCGCGACAGCCATGACGGTTCGAAGTGGACGCTGATCCACTCGATTTCATCGGACCATCGGCCGGAAAACGAGAAGCCGGGCGGAACATAAGCCAGCGGTCCGCGGATGCGGGTCGGTGCCCACCGGCCGGTGTTCGTTCGCAGCTCGAGTGTCGTGGGCGCCTGCAGATACATGCCCAGGATCGGGCCGGTCGTCTCCAGATCGACGATTTCCGTGGCGCCAGCGATGTAGTGCTCGATCGAGACCGCGGCGAACGATGGTGCGACGGGCTGCCTTTTCCACTTGTGCGGCGGATGCCAACCGACGCGGCTTCCGTTCGGCGCAATCGCGCAGACGTCCCTCATGGCTGGCCGGCTGATCACGCGTTCTCCTTTCGTCTGATCTGGCGAGCGGTTCCCGAGATGCGATTCGATGCCACGATGGCATCGCGCAAGCGAACCTACTGTAGGCCGCGATACTTACTCGACGCTTACCTGGCGGCGTGTGTGAGCCAGGGCCGCAACCGTCAGGAATTGCCGGCGGCAGCCCGCAGCGCCCGCACCAGCTCGCTCGCCGCCTTGCCGAGCCCCGTATGTTTCGGCCGCCGCAAATACACGGGCAACGGCAACCCGTTGCGGATGTTCGCGAACACGAGCGGTGCGAGTTCGCCGTCGGCCACATAGCGGCCAATGATCGATTCCGGCAAGTTCGCCCAGCCATGACCGGCCTTCACGAGCGCGATCGCGGTCGCCATGTCGGTCACCTTCCACGTGCGGTTGCCGATCAGCGGCCGCACGTCGGTGAGTGGCCGCTCCGGATCGGCGATCACGATTTACCGAAATCCCGACAATCGCTCGATCGCCTCCGGATGCGCGGCTTCGGCAATCGCAGGATGGTCGGGCGCGGCGACCGCGATCAGCGTCTCGGTCCACAGCGCGTGAATCTGTTCCTGCGGATGCAGATCGAGCCCGCCGTACGCGACGCAAAGATCGACGGCGCCGCGATGCAGCGCATCGACGATCGCATCCTGCGGCGCCGTGACGACGCTGACCGCGAGCGCCGGATATTGCGCCGCGACGGCCGTCAGCGCGCGTGCAACCGGCGCACCGTCGATTTCGGCCGCGAGCCCGAGCCGCAACGTGTCCTCGACGCCTTCGGACAAGTGCTGCGCATGCGCGCGCAGCGCATGCAGCCGTTCGGCGATCGCGCGTGCGTCGGGCAGCAGCGCGGCCATCGCGGCGGTCGGCGTCGGCTCGCGCGTGCCGCGATCGAACAGCACGAGGTCGAGTTCGGCCTCGAGGTTCGCGATCGCCATGCTGACTGCCGACGGCGTACGGCCGAGCGCACGCGCGGCCGCCGAGAACGAGCCTTTGTCGATGACGGTCAGCAGCATGTCGATGTGATCGCTGGTCAGCATGGTCGGCCGTCTCCTGTCAGAAAAATTGAAAGGACCTGACTTTGGCGGACGACGTGCCCGCGGTAGTCTCGCCACCTGGTTCGATATGAAGGTGGTCGGTCATGCAAGGATGGAAGAGACGCATAGTCTACGTCGTGATGTTCGAGGTGCTCGGCATCCTCGTCGCGTCGTCGGTGCTCGGCATGTTGAGCGGCGCGAGCGCGGCGACGAGCGGGCTGCTCGGCGTGATGATCTCGACGACGGGCGTCATCGTCAATTTTCTGTACAACCTCGGCTTCGAGGCGTGGGAGCGGCGGCGCGCGGAAACGACGCGCACCGTCGGGCGGCGCGTCGTGCATGCGATCGGGTTCCAGATCGCGCTCGTGACGTTCCTGATTCCGCTGATCGCGTGGTGGCTCGACGTGTCGCTGCTGCAGGCGTTCCTGTACGACGCGGTGCTGATCGTGTTCTTCCCGATCTTCACGTTCACGTACAACTGGGCGTTCGACAGCGTGTTCGGGTTGCCGGACGCGGTGACGCGCAAGGCGGCGCCGGTGGCATGACGCAGAGGGATGCGAAACGATTCGATGCGGGCAGTACGCGTCGTGTCGTTTCGGTAGCAGGCCGTGCGACGACGGCAGCGAAGACGGGCGGCGCGCCTGCCGCCCGCGACGTTACGCGCCGACGAACTCGTGCACGTAACGGTTGAACACCGCGGGGCTCGCCGCGTTCATTCCGTGCGATGCGCCGGCGACGGTCTGCCGTTGCGCATCGCCGATCCACTGCGACAGCGTGTCGACGTTGTGACGGAACATCTTCGGGCTGCGCTGGCCGTCGATCAGCAGCGTGCGGCATGCGATGTCGCCGGCCGTGTGCTGCGAATACGCGGGCAGCGGGTCGCGCAGCTGCTTCGGCAGCGTGCTCGCATTGTCGATCGCCATCGTGCGAAAGCGCGCCGTGCTCTTCTTCCATGCGCCGGGCAGGCTCACGGAATCGACGAACATCTCGAGACCGGCTTCGACGTCGCCTTGCCCGATCAGGTTCACGGCCTTCGTGCGCAGCGCGAGGGCGGCGGCCGGCAGCGCGGCTTCGCGCACGCCGGGCTGCTGGAGCGGGCCGCCCGGATCGGCGAGCGTCAGCGACTCGACGAGGTGCGGATGCTGGCGCGCGACGTTGAACGCGACGCTACCGCCGCGCGAATGGCCGACCAGGTGCACGGGGCCGAGATCGAGCGCATCGATGAATTCGGCGAGCTCGTCGACGTGGTTCTGCCAGCTGAACTCGTCCTGAATGCCTGCTTCGACGGCCGGCCAGTAATGGCTGAGGCTCGGCGCGATGCAGCGGTAGTGGGCCGACAGCGCCGCGAGCTGCGGATCCCAGTAGCGGTAGTCGCACAGCGAGCCGTGCACGAACACCATCGGCGCACCGCTGCCCCGCTCGACATACGGCAGGCTGATGCCTGACGAAAGCGTCGCAAATTGCAGGTCGGGGTTCGCGAGCACGGACGGCTCGATTCGCATGTTCATGGCTGAAAGGCTCAAAGGTGCGTCAACACGACGCAACTATGCATCACGGCGACCTGCAAGGAAAACGCATAATTTTCATCGTGACGATCAATTTTTTTGATGGCACAGCCGGAAACCCCTGTCGGAGCGTGGTCATGTACCGAAGCCTTCAATCGTCTGACGATTCGTTTCGCCGATGAAAGGGCGTGCCGCGGGCTGCGCGCACGCGCGCTGGCATCGGAACGGGGAAGGGGGCGCGTCAGCGCACGCTCAACGCGGGCGCGGTCTGAAGCTCGACGGGGAGGTCGTTGTCGGTGGCGAACTGCATCGCGAAATCGAATGCGTCCGCGCAGACGGCGCGCAATTCGTCGGACACGAACAGGCATTTGACGCCGCCGTCGACGACCGGCATCGCGAGCCGCGATAGCGCGCACGGATAGCCGGGCCGCCGTTCGCCGACGAACAGCGTGATGACGCCCGCGAGGCGCTCGGGCCAGTCGCTCGGGCGGAAGGTTTTCTGCGCGCGCGTGACGCCGCGGATCAAATGGCCGGCGATGCGGCCGTGGTCGGTGATGTCGATGCGATCCATGCTGGGGTGCGTGTCCTCGTGCGCGTCATTCGCCGCCGTCGGCCGCGGCGTCGCCGCGCGCGGGAATCCGGAGGTTGCGCAGCTTGTGATAGAGCGTTTTCTTCGGCATGCCGAGCGCCTCGCTCGCGTCCGCGACGTTGCCGTGGTGACGCCGCAGCATGTCCTCGATCAGCATCCGCTCGAAATACGCGAGCTGCTCCGCGAGCGTGCTGCCGGCCGTCGGCGTGCCGCCGGACGACAGCAGGCTGTCGCCGGTCAGCCCGAGCACGAAGCGGTCGGCCACGTTCTGCAGCTCGCGCACGTTGCCCGGCCACGCGTGCGTCATCAGTTCGGATACCTGCGCGGCGGTGACGACCGGCGCCGGCTGCCCGAAGCGCCGCGCGGCCGCGAGCACGAAATGCTCGAACAGCAGCGGCACGTCCTCGCGCCGCTCGCGCAGCGGCGGCAGCTCGATCTGCGCGACGTTGAGGCGATACAGCAGATCCGCGCGAAAACGTCCGTCGGCCGCGAGTTCGGCGAGATCCGCCTTCGACGCGGCCACCACGCGGCAGTCGACCGGAATCAGGTCGTTCGCGCCGAGCCGCTCGACCACGCGTTCCTGCAGCACGCGCAGCATCTTGATCTGCAGCGCGATCGGCATCGTCTCGATCTCGTCGAGGAACAGCGTGCCGCCGTCCGCCCACTCGATCTTGCCGATGCGCTTCTTGATCGCGCCGGTGAACGCGCCGGCCTCGTGGCCGAACAGCTCGCTCTCGAACACCTGCTCGGGCAGGCCGCCGCAGTTCAGCGCGACGAAATGCGCGTCGCGGCGGCCGCCGAAGTCGTGCAGGCTGCGCGCGATCAACTCCTTGCCGGTGCCCGTCTCGCCGGTGATCAGCACCGACACCGACGTATCGGCGAGGCGCAGGATCTTCTTGCGCACGTCGGCCATCGCGGGCGACTTGCCGAGCACGAACGCCTCGATGCCCTGCCAGTTGTTCAGCGCCGCGCGCAGCCCCTTCACCTCCAGCGTCAGGCGGCGCTTCTCGACCGCGCGCGCGACGCGGCCGGCGATCACGTCCGACGAAAACGGCTTCTCGATGAAGTCGTACGCGCCGACCTGCATCGCGCCGACGGCCGTCGAGATGTCCGCGTGGCCGCTGATCAGCACGACCGGGATCTGCGCGTCGATGGCCATCACGCGGTCGAGCAGCTGCAGCCCGTCGATGCCGGGCATCCGCACGTCCGACACGATCACCACCGGCGCGCCGGGCGCGACGTGCGCGAGCGCGTCGGCGGCGGACGCGAACGCGTCGACCGGGAACCCGGCGAGCGCGACGGCCTGCTCGACGCCGATCCGGACGTTTTCATCGTCCTCGACGACCAGCACCCGAATCTCATCTTCCATGCTCTGTCCTCTGTTGCGGCGTCGCCGCCGCGAATTCGATGGTGAACTGCGCGCCGCCTTCGTCGCGGTTCGTCGCGGTGATCCTCGCGCCGAACGCCTCGACGATGCGCGACGTGATCGCGAGGCCGAGCCCGAGGCCCTGGCCGCGCGGCTTGGTCGTGACGAACGGCTCGAACAGGTGCGGCAGCACGTCGGGCGCAATGCCGGCGCCGCTGTCGGTCACCGTCAGGCGCACGCGACCGGCGTCGTCCGCCTCGTCCGCGTCGTCCGCTTCGACCGCCTCGATGACGATGCGGCGCACCGGCGCGTCGTGCACCGCGTCGAGCGCGTTGCCGAGCAGGTTCACGATCACCTGCTGCAACTGGCTCGATTCGGCCGAGACCGTCGTGCCGGGCGCGATGTTCACGTCGAGCCGTACGCCTTCGTCGCGAATGCGCGCATCGTAGATGAGCCGCGCATGCGCGACGGCCTCGTTCAGCGATACCGCGACGCGCTCGACGTCGGGCTTGCGCGCGAAGGTCTTGAGCTCGCCGGTGAGCACGGCCATGCCGTCGACCAGCTTGCCGACCCGCTCGAGATTCGCGAGCGCCGGCGCCGGCTGGCCGCGCTCGAAGAACGTGCGCGCGTTGTCGCACAGCGTGCGGATCGCGACGAGCGGCTGGTTCAGCTCGTGCGTGAGGCCGGCGGCCATCTGCCCGAGCACCGCGAGCTTGCCCGCGTGCACGACTTCCTGCTGCGACGCGCGCAGCCGCTGCTCGGTGCGTTCGCGCTCGTCGATCTCGCGCTGCATCCGCTCGTTCGCGGCCGTCAGCGCGGCGGTGCGTTGCGCGACGGTCAGTTCCAGCCGGTCGTTCGCGCGGCGCAGCGCGTCCTGCGCGTTCAGCCGCGCGAGGATCGCCCGGCGGCGCTGGATCGCATAGCCGACCAGCAGCGCGACGATCAGGAACGCGCCGGTGACGAACACGAACGCCGTCTGCTGCTGGCGTCGCGCGCCCGCGATGTCGAGCAGCACCATCAGCGAATCGCCGGCCTGCGGCGCGGGGCGCGACATCACGAGATAGCGCGTGGTGCGGCCGGCGTGGCGCGGATCGGGGAAGGTGCCGAACCACGCGGCCGAGCTGCGATCGCCGATGCGGCGATAGGGCAGCGCGTCGACGGTGCGGCCCGCGTACTGGCGCGACGCCTGGATGTCGCGCTGCTGCTGCGCGGTGATCGGGCGCAGCGCGGTGAATTTCCACGCGGGCTCGGTCGAGATCACGACCACGCCGTTGCTGTCGACGACCATCGCGGCGACGCCCGGCGCGCGCCATGCCGATTCGAGCGGATCGACGCTGATCTTCACGGCGGCCACGCCGATCGGTACGCCGTCGCTGCGCACCGCGCTCGCGAAGTAGACGCCCGGCACGCCGGTGTTGGTGCCGATGCCGAAGAAGCGGCCGCTGCCGCGCGCGAGCGCGTCCTTGAAGTACGGCCGATACGACACGTTGGTGCCGACGAAGCTGATCGTCTCGTTCCAGTTGCTCGCGGCGATCACGTCGCCTTGCAGGTCGATCACGTCGACCGCGCCGCTGCCCGCGTCGCGGTTCACGGCTTCGAGGTAGGTGTTCACCGCATGCACGCGCTCGGGCGCATCGTTCGGCGCGGCTTTCAGCATCGCGCGCACGCCGTCCTGCCGCGCGACCAGGCCGGGCAGGATCTCGAAGCGGCCGAGCTCGCTTTTCAGGCTCGACGCATACAGGTCGAGCCGGTGCGCGCCGGCTTCCTCGAGCGCGTCGATCGCGCGTTCCCACGCGAAGTCGACGGCCGCGCCGGCCACGCCGACATACAGCACCGCGGCCGATGCCCAGCCCCACCACGGGATTCCCTTGAAGCTCTTCTGCACGTTCGCCCTCATCGAAGCCCGCTATCGGCGTGAACCGGCCCTGGCCGCGTTGAACGGCGCGCGCCGCGCACCGGCCAAGGCCGGCGGCGGCGCGTGCGAGGCAGCCGGCGCGACGGGGCGCGCGGCCGCGCGTTATCCGAAGTGCGCGACCAGGATCAGCGTCACCGTGACGACGATCGCGCCGCCGATGCGGGTGGCGATCTGCGCGAACGGCATCAGCTGCATCCGGTTCGCGGCGGTCAGGATCGCGACGTCGCCGGTGCCGCCTTGCCCGCTGTGGCAGGCGTTCACGATTGCGGTGTCGATAGGGTACATCTTCAGCAGGCGGCCGACCACGAAACCGGTGCCCATCAACGTCGCGACGGTCGACACGATCGTGACCACGTTGACGAGCGTGAACGCGGCGGTCAGCTTGTCCCACGGCGTCATCGCGACGCCGATCGCAAACAGCAGCGGATACGTGACGGCGGTCGAGAAGAACTTGTAGACGACGAACGCGCCTTCCTGCAGCGGCGGCGACACCGCACGCGCGAGCTTCACCAGCACCGCGAGGAACAGCATCGCGACCGGCGCGGGCAGGCCGAACAGCTTGTGCGCCATCAGACCGACGAGGTACAGCGTGATCGCGGTGATGCCGGCGCCCGCGATGTGCGTGACGTCGACGTGGCCGCGGATCTCTTCGCTTTCCGGCGTCATGTCGCCGCTTTCGCCGACCTGCAGGCGGCCGTTGCCGGTCAGGTGCGGCAGGCGCTTGCCGAGCATGTCGAGCGCGCCCGACAGGATGATCGCGGTCAGGCTGCCGAGCATCACCGGCGGCAGCACCATCGCGAACATCTCGCCCTGCGGCAGGTGCATCAGTTCCGAATAGCCGATCGACAGCGGAATCGCGCCTTCGCCGACGCCGCCCGCCATGATCGGCACGACGATGTACAGCAGCGTGTGGCGCGCGCCGAGGCCGAGCGCGGTGCCGACCGCCGTGCCGACGATCGCCGCGGCGACCGACCCGGCCGCGAGCGGAATGAAGATCTTCACGAAGCCCTGGATCAGCACGCGGCGGTCCATGCTCAGGATGCTGCCGACGATGATCGACGCGATGAACAGGTACAGGAAGTTGGTCGACTTCGTGAACTCGACGGTGAGGTTCAGCACCGGCTTCGGCAGCACGTGGTAGTACGTGAGCGCCGACGGCACGAAGGTCGCGAAGATCGCGGCCGCGCCGATGTTGCGCAAGAGCGGCAGGCGCTTGCCGAGTTCGGCGCAGGTGAAGCCGAAGAACGCGAGGACGGCGATCGCCATCGAGATTTCGCCGGGCACCTTGCCCGTGACCGCGAAGCCGACGATCAGCCCGAACAGGATCACGTAGACCGGCAGCGGGATGATGCCGATGCGGATTTCCATCAGCTTCCACCAGCCTTCCGGCCAGAAGCGTTCGCGCGTGGCGGGACCGGCCGCGGCAAGCGGCTCCGGATGGGACGGGGTTTGGATAGAGGTCTGCAAGACGTGTCTCCTGATGTTTGGAATGCCTGCATCGCTTCGCGGCATCGTGTGCCGTCTATTACGCAACCCCCGTGCCAGCATGACGGCCTGCCGGAATATTTTTAATGCATTGATTCATAAGGGATTTGTTTCGTCTGCGGAAAGGGTTTTCTGCGCAGGCTGGCCGAGATTTCGGAATCGGCGCGGCGCTCAGGCCGAGATTTCGGCCTGGCGGCGGCCGGGGTGCGCGGCCAGGCCCGCCGTCCGCCGTACCGCCGGCCATATCGCCGCGCGCGATTTTCTTCGCACAATCGCTTCGTAGACCGCCTTCCCGCCGCTCTCTATCATCGGCTGATCCTTTTCCGATGCGATGACGACTGTCCGGAGAACGCCCGCGCGTTCGCCGCGGTGTCGCTCATCCGTCGATACCGTCTTTGGACAGGAGAGTGGTTTCCATGCTGCATCCCGTTTTTTCCGCCCGCTTTTCCGCCGGCCGCCTGGCCCGCCTGGTGACGACCGCGCTGCTCGGCGTCGTGCTGCTGAACGGCGCGCGCGCCGACACCGCGCCGCTGAAGGTCGGAATCTCGACCAGCCCGCAGATCGAGGCGCTGAAGATCGCCGCGAAGGAGGCGAAGGAGCAGGGGCTCGACGTGAAGATCGTCGAATTCACCGACTGGAATACGCCGAACGCGGCGCTCGCGAACAAGGACATCGACGTCAACTACTTCCAGCACATCCCGTTTCTCGAGAACGCGAAGAAACAGGGCGGCTACAACTTCATCTCGATCGCGCCCGGCACGATCATGAAGATCGGTCTCTATTCGAAGAAGGTGAAAAGCTTCGCCGAGCTGAAGGACGGCGCGCGCGTCGCGATCGCGAACGATCCGGTCAACGGCGGCCGCGGGCTGTTGCTGCTGCAGCGCGCGGGGCTCATCACGCTGAAGCCGGGCGCCGACTACCGCGCGACCACGCACGACATCGTCGCCAACCCGAAGCACCTGAAGATCATCCCGCTCGAAGCGTCGCAGCTCGCGCGTTCGCTCGACGACGTCGATCTCGCGCAGGGTTACCCGAGCTTCATCAAGCTCGCCGGCACGACCGACCCGAACAGCGCGCTGCTGTTCGACGGCACCGAGAACAAGAACTTCGCGATCCAGTGGGTCGTGCGGCCCGAGAGCGCGAACGATCCGCGCATCCGCAAGTTCATCGCGATCTACCAGCACTCGCCGGCGGTGCGCCGTGCGCTCGACAACGCGTTCGGCTCGCTGTACGCGATCGCGTGGTGACGGAGGCGGCATGACGACGGCGAACCGCAAGAAGATCCTGCTCAACGCGTTCAACATGAACTGCGTCGGGCACATCAACCACGGGCTGTGGACGCATCCGCGCGACCGCTCCGCGCATTACACCGATCTCGACTACTGGGCCGATCTCGCGAGGACGCTGGAGCGCGGCAAGTTCGACGGGATCTTTCTCGCGGACATCGTCGGCGTGTACGACGTGTTCGGCGGCGGCCCGGACGCCGCGCTGCGCGAATCGGTGCAGGTGCCCGTCAACGATCCGCTCTTGCTCGTGCCGGCGATGGCGCAGGTCACGCGGCATCTCGGCTTCGGCGTGACCGCGAACCTGACCTACGAGCCGCCGTACCTGTTCGCGCGCCGCATGTCGACGCTCGATCATCTGACGAAAGGGCGCGTGGGCTGGAACATCGTCACCGGGTACCTCGACAGCGCCGCGCGCGGGATGGGCCTCGCGCAGCAGATCGGCCACGACGACCGCTACGAGCGCGCCGACGACTACATGGACGTCGTCTACAAGCTGTGGGAACAGAGCTGGGACGACGATGCGGTGATCCGCGACGCGCAGGCGCGCGTGTTCGCGCAGCCGGGCAAGGTGCGGCGCGTGAAGCACGACGGGCCGTTCTATTCGGTCGATGCGATTCACCTGAGCGAACCGTCGCTGCAGCGCACGCCGGTGCTGTACCAGGCCGGCTCGTCCGCGCGCGGCGTCGAGTTCGCGGGGCGCCACGCGGAATGCGTGTTCGTGAACGGGCAGAGCAAGGCGGCCGCACGCGCGGCGGCGCTCGACATCCGCGCGGCCGCCGCGCGGCAGGGGCGCGACCCGGCGTCGATCAGGATCTTTGCCGGCGTGAGCGTCGTGACGGCCGAGACCGAATTGCTCGCCCGCGAGAAATTCGACGAATACCGGCGCTACGCGAGCCCGGAAGCCGGCCTCGCCCATTTCGCGAGCTCGACGGGCATCGACTTCTCGAAGTACGGCCTCGACGAGCCGATCTCGTACGTGAAGACCGATTCGATCCAGTCGGCCGTCGACGCGATCTCGAAGAAGAGCACGACCGGCACGTGGACCGTGCGCCGCATGCTCGAACAGATGTCGCTCGGCGGCCGCTATGCGCCGATCGTCGGCTCGCCGTCGCAGGTCGCGGACGAGCTGCAGTCGTGGATCGACGAGACCGGCATCGACGGCTTCAACCTGACGCGCACCGTGATGCCCGAGTCGTTCGAGGATTTCGTCGACTGGGTCGTGCCCGAGCTGCAGAACCGCGGCGTCTACAAGGAAGACTACGATCCCGCGCCGACGCTGCGCGAGAAGCTGTTCGGCGCGGGGCCGCGCCTGCCCGCGTGGCATACCGGTGCGCAGCACCGGCCGGCGGCCGCAGCCGAACCCGCGCACCCCGCGCATGCCTGAACGTGACGGAGCGAAGCGATGACGCAATTGTTCGATACGCTGGGTTTCATCGAGGCATCGGCCGTGCGCGCCGGTGCCGGTGCCGATGCAGCGGCACATGAGGAAGCCGTGACGCCGGCCGGCGGCGCGGCCGTGTCGCTGGAACAGGTCGGCAAGGTATTCGCGACGCCGCGCGGCCACGCCGCCGCGCTGCGCGACGTGACGCTCGACGTGCGGCGCGGCGAGGTGTTCGGGATCATCGGCCGCAGCGGCGCGGGCAAGTCGACGTTGCTGCGCCTCCTGAACGGCCTCGAGCGGCCGAGTTCGGGCCGCGTGCGCGTGCAGGGCGTCGACGTCGGCGCGCTCGACGAGGATGGCCTCGTCGCGTTGCGTCGTCGCACCGGCATGGTGTTCCAGCATTTCAACCTGCTGTCCGCGAAGACGGTGTTCGAGAACGTCGCGCTGCCGCTGAAGATCGCCGGCGTGCCGAAGGCCGAGCGCGTGCGCAAGGTCGAGGCGCTGCTCGACCTCGTCGGGCTCGCCGCGAAGCGCGACGCGTATCCGGCGAGCCTGTCGGGCGGGCAGAAGCAGCGGGTCGGCATCGCGCGGGCGCTCGTGCACGATCCCGAAGTGCTGCTGTGCGACGAAGCGACGTCGGCGCTCGATCCGGAGACCACGCAATCGATCCTCGCGCTGCTGGCCGACATCAACCGTCGTCTCGGGCTGACGATCGTGCTGATCACGCACGAGATGGAGGTGATCCGCGCGGTGTGCGACACCGTCGCGGTGATCGAACAGGGCGAAGTCGTCGAAACCGGCCCGGTGTGGCGCGTGTTCGGCGATCCGCGCCACGGCGCAACGCGCGCGCTGCTGAGCACGCTGCAGCACGACTTGCCGGCCGAGCTGGCCGCGCGCGTGCGGCCGCTGCCCGAACAGGCCGCGCTGCCCGACGGCGCACAGATCGTGCTCGACGTCCGCTATACGGGCGAGAGCGGCGGCGAGCCGGATGTCGGTGCGCTCGCGGCGGCGCTCGGCGGCTCCGTGCGGTTCCTGCACGGCGGCATCGAACGCATCCAGGGGCACGCGCAGGGGCGGCTCGTGATCGCCGCGACGCCGCGGGCGGACGACGCCGGCCCGGCGGCGCGCGGCGGTGCGGTCGCCGCGCTGCTCGAACGTGCGCGCCGCCATGCGAATCACGCGGAGGTGCTCGGCTATGTTTGACCTCTGGTGGCCCGAACTGCTCGACGCGATCCGCGACACGCTGTCGATGGTCGCCGCATCGGCCGCGATCGCGGCGCTGATCGGCATTCCGCTCGCGGTGATCCTCGTGACCACCGCGCCCGGCGGCATCTATGCGCGGCGCGGCGTGAACGCGGTGCTCGGCGCGCTCGTCAACGTGTTCCGCTCGACGCCGTTCATCATCCTGCTGGTCGCGCTGCTGCCGTTCACGCGCGTGCTGATCGGCACGACGATCGGCGTGTGGGCGGCCGTCGTGCCGCTGTCGATCGCCGCGATCCCGTTCTTCGCGCGAATCGCCGAAGTGAGCCTGCGCGAAGTCGATCGCGGGCTGATCGAGGCCGCGCTCGCGATGGGCGCGAAGCGCCGCCACATCGTGTGGCACGTGCTGCTGCCCGAAGCGTTGCCCGGCATGCTCGGCGGCTTCACGATCACCGTCGTCGCGCTGATCGGCTCGACCGCGATGGCGGGCGCCGTCGGCGCGGGCGGGCTCGGCGATCTCGCGATCCGCTACGGCTATCAACGTTTCGACACCACCGTCATGGCGACCGTGATCGTGATCCTGATCGCGCTCGTCTCGGCCGTGCAAATCACGGGCGACCGCCTGGTCCGACGCGTGACCCGGCGCACCTGAGCGACGCCACGAGCGTCCGCTCGCTTCATTCCTGATCCTGAGAGAAAAATCATGACCTTGCCCATCGGCGCGCCGCGCGAATGGAACGGACAATTCGAGGAAGCGCTGTTTCTGGAGGTGGCGCGACGCCATCGTCCGGACTTCCCCGACAAGCTGGCGACCCCGCCGCGCGAGCCGCGCGACGGCGACGAGCTGGCCGCCGTCGCCGACTACTACACGAAGATGGCGTCGCACGACCTGTTCATCGTGCAGGTCGTCGCGAAGGCGATCGACACGCTGTTCCGCGACGATCCGCATTTCCAGTTGATCCTGTCGCGCCAGTTGGGCGACGACGGCGCGCACGCGGTGATCGGCCGCGAACGCGTGACCGCGCTCACCGGGCGCGATCCGCTGCCGGAAGTCGACCGGCTGGTCGCCGCGCACTGGGCACGCGTCGGCGACATCGCGGTGCGCGACGTCGCGGGCTTTCTCGCGTTCGAATGGCATTACGAGCTGCACATCCTCGCGAAGCTGTGGATCCAGCGCAAGACCGGCCGCATCGGCGACAGTGCGATGCGCGAGCACGGCGAGAACCGGATCCGGCCGGACGAGGAGTGGCACCGCGTGCAGATCGTCCAGTGGTGGTTCGACACGCTGCAGGCGCTGCCGGTCGCCGAGCGCGACGCACTGATCGATCGCGTGATCGCGGCCGACGAGGAAACCCAGGCGCGGCTCGACGGCTATTTGCACGACGAGTACGCGCATACCGCACTGGTGTTCGGCGCGGATATCGCCGAATATCGTGCGATCTACGACGACTGGCGGCGCGAGATCCTGTCGCGGCTGACCGGCCGCCAGCTCGGCGCGCTCGTCCCGCTGTCGGGCGAAACCGTTGAACAGGAAGCTGTCGCATGAACGATCCCCGCGGCCCGGCGACGCTGGCGCCGGATACCGATGCACCGGCCGTCGACCGCGCTGCGCTGGCGCGCGCGATCGACGCGTTGCGCGTGAGCGCCGCCGAGCGCGACCGCGCGGGCGGTCACGCCGCGCAGGAGAAGCAATGGCTCGCCGACGCGGGTTTGCTGACGCTCGCGGTTCCGCGCGCGTTCGGCGGCCAGGAGGCGGCGTGGCCCGCGATCTACGACGTGATCCGGCAGGTCGCGCGGGTCGACAGCGCGCTCGCGCATCTCGTCGGGTTCCAGTGCCTGCAGGTGGTGAGCGTCGACGTGTGGGGCAACGCCGCGCAGCGCGAGCGCTACCTGCGCGGCACGGTCGACGGGCGCTGGTGGTGGGGTAACGCGGTCAATCCGCTCGACACGCGGCTCGTGGCCACGGCCACGCCCGACGGCGGCTACCGGCTCGACGGCGTGAAGGGCTTCTGTTCCGGCACGCGCGGCTCGCAGCGGATGACGGTATCCGCGCACGATCCGGCCATCGGCCGCACCGTGTTCGGCGTGGTGCCGACCGATCGGGCCGGGATCACCGTGAACGACGACTGGGATCCGGTCGGCCAGCGCCAGACCGACAGCGGCAGCGTGCGCTTCGACGGCGTGACGCTCGCGGCCGACGAGGTGCTGCATCGGTCGGAAGCGCCGCCGACGCCGCGCGCGACGCTGCGCACGCTCGTGTCGCAGCTCGTGCTGACGAACCTGTTCGTCGGTCTCGCGGAGGGTGCGCTGGGCGAGGCGCGCGACTACGTGCGGCAGCATGGCCGCCCGTGGATTCACTCGGACGTCGAGCGGGCCGAGGACGATCCGTACACGCTGCAGCGCCTCGGCGACATGCGCGTGCGTGCGGTCGCCGCGGCGGCGCTGGCCGATCGCGCGGCCCACGCGTTGCAGCACGCGTGGGCGCGGCAGGATGCGCTGACGGCCGACGAACGCGCCGAAGTCGCACTCGCGGTGTCGGAAGCGAAGATCGTCGCGCAGCGCGCGGCGCTCGACAACGGCGAGGCGCTGTTCGACGCATGCGGCGCGCGCGCGACGGCCGCGTCGCTCGGCCTCGACCGCTTCTGGCGGAACGCCCGCACGCATACGCTGCACGATCCGCTCGACTACCGGCTGCGCGACGTGGGCCGGTTCGCGCTGACCGACGCATTGCCGCCGGCGTCGCTCTATACGTAATACGCAGCGGGGCGCTGCCGGCACGGCCCCGCGTACCGCGGCCTTCGTGCCGCCCTCGCTGTCGCCGCATCGATGATGCCGGGCTGCTGGACGCCTGGAATGATATGTTATATCGTAGCGATACAATATATCATTTCATCCTCAATGTCCTGTTCCGGAATCGCCCGATGAGCCCCGCCCTTCACCCGTCCACGCGGCTTCCCGTGACCGTCCTGTCCGGCTTTCTCGGCGCCGGCAAGACGACGCTGCTCAACCACATCCTCAACAATCGCGAGGGCCGGCGCGTCGCGGTCATCGTCAACGACATGTCGGAGGTCAACATCGACGCCGCGCTCGTGCGCGACGGCGGCGCGGGGCTGTCGCGCACCGACGAGAAGCTGGTCGAGATGAGCAACGGCTGCATTTGCTGCACGCTGCGCGAGGATCTGCTGATCGAGGTTGACCGGCTCGCGCGCGAAGGGCGCTTCGATCAGCTCGTGATCGAATCGACCGGCATCTCGGAGCCGCTGCCGGTGGCCGAGACGTTCACGTTCGAAGGCGAGGACGGCCGCAGCCTCGGCGAAGTCGCGCGGCTCGACACGATGGTGACGGTGGTCGACGCGTTCAATTTCCTGCGCGATTACGCGTCGCGCGACAGCCTGCAAGCGCGCGGCGAATCGATGGGCGACGAGGACGCGCGCACGGTCGTCGATCTGCTGATCGACCAGATCGAGTTCTGCGACGTGCTCGTGATCAACAAGATCGACCTGATCGACGGCAGCGCACGCGAGCGGCTGGTCGCGCTGCTGCGCGGGCTGAACCCGCGTGCGCGGATCGAGATCGCCGAATTCGGCAAGGTGCCGCTCGAACGTGTGCTCGACACCGGCCTGTTCGACTTCGACGCGGCGTCGCGCGCGCCGGGCTGGCTGCAGGAACTGCGCGGCACGCACACGCCGGAGACCGACGAGTACGGGATCCGCAGTTTCGTCTATCGCGCGCGGCGGCCGTTCCATCCGCAGCGCTTCTTCGATCTCGTCGAAAGCGAATGGCCGGGCGTCGTCCGCTCGAAGGGGTTCTTCTGGCTGGCCACGCATCCGGCCGTCGCCGGTTCGTGGTCGCAGGCGGGCGCGGTCGCGCGGCACGGGCCGGCCGGCCACTGGTGGGCGGCCGTGCCGCCCGAGCGTTGGCCGCAGGACCCGGAAGCCGTCGCGCAGATCCGCGCGCGCTGGGACGAGCACGTCGGCGACGCCCGGCAGGAACTCGTGCTGATCGGCATGGACATGGACGAGCCGGCGTTGCGCGCGCGCTTCGACGCGTGTCTGCTGACCGACGCCGAGATGGCGACCGGCCCCGAACACTGGACCACGTGGAACAACCCGTTTCGCGACTGGCCCTGACCTGAACGCGCGCTTCCTGCATCGATCCGGATGGAGAAGGCGCTCCACCGGATGTCAAGCATGAACGCAGCGCTTCCCGATATTTCCCTGACCGATGCCGCGCCGGGGCACCGCCCGCTGGAATGGGTCGGCATGCAGGGCATCGACCTGCCCGTCGTCGTGGCGGAGCCCGGCTGCCGGCGCGACGTGCATGCGCGTGCCGACGTGCAGGTCGATCTGCCTGCGCCGCAGGTGAAAGGCATTCACATGTCGCGGCTGTACTGGCTGCTCGACTGGCTGGCCGACGGCGAAGCGCTGTCGCCGGCCGGCCTGCAGCGCGTGCTGCGCGCGATGGTCGACAGCCACCGCGACTGCGATACGCGCAGCGCACGCGTGCGGCTGCACTTCGACCTGCTGGCCCGCCGCACGGCGCTCGTGACCGACGGGCTGAGCGGCTGGAAGGCCTATCCGGTGCGGGTCGACGCGACGCTGGCCGGCGACGCATTCGCGTTGCGCGCGCAGGTGACGGTCGTCTATTCGTCGACGTGCCCGTGTTCGGCCGCGCTGTCGCGGCACTGGATCGAACAGGCGTTCCTGACGGCGTTCGGCCGCGAGGATCGCGTGGACCCGGCAGCGGTCGCCGCATGGCTGAAACAGCATGCGACGGCCGCCACGCCGCACAGCCAGCGCAGCGAAGCCGTCGTCAGCGTGGCGCTGCCCGCCGATGGCGCGACGCTGGGGCTGATCGGCCTGATCGATCGCGTCGAGCAGGCGCTCGGCACGCCGGTGCAGACGGCCGTCAAGCGTGCGGACGAGCAGGCGTTCGCGGTGCTGAACGGCGGCAACCTGATGTTCGTCGAGGATGCCGCGCGCCGCGTGCAGGCCGCGCTGGAAGGCCATCATGCGGGCCCGCGCGTGCGCGTGCGCCATCTCGAAAGCCTGCATCCGCACGATGCTGTGGCGTGGGCCGCTCCGCTGCGCGAGGGGGCCGACGCATGCTGATCCGCAAGCTGTTCCGCTTCGAGAATGCGCACGTCGTGCGCGGCTGCAGCACGCGGCGCTGCTCGCATTCGATCCATGGTCATTCGTACCGTGTCGAGTTGCTGCTCGAAGCGCATGCGCTGGACCACGGGCAGATGATCTACGACTTCGGGCTGCTCAAGGGCGACGTGCGCGACCTGATCGACGCGTTCGACCATGCGGTGACGCTGTGGTCGGACGACGATCCGCGCTATGTCGAAAGCATGCGTCGGCATTCGGAGCGCTGGGTGCTGCTGCCGGTGTCGCCGAGCGCCGAGCAGTTCTCGCGCGTGCTGTTCCGGCTCGTCGATGCCGCGCTGTCGGGCACGCCGATGTCGAACGGCGAAGCCGACGTGCGACTGCATTCGGTGATCGTTCACGAGACCGAGACCGGCTACGCGCAGTGCTTCCGCGACGACGCATTCAACCCGCGCATGGGCCGCATCGATCTCGACGCGATCGTGTTCGCGCCGGCCATCGTCGCGCAGTGGCGCGATCCGGGCCTGTTCGAGCGGCTCAAGCGCAGTCATGTCCTTTCAAGGCAGGAATCCTGATGATCCGAAAGAACCCGCGCGGCGATCTGCCGACGATTCATCCGAACGCGTTCGTCGACCCGACCGCCATCCTGTGCGGGCACGTGATCGTCGAGGAGAACGTGTTCATCGGCCCGTACGCGGTGATCCGTGCCGACGAAACGGATGCCGACGGCCAGATCGCGCCGATCGTGATCGGCGCGCATTCGAACATCCAGGACGGCGTCGTGATCCACTCGAAATCGGGTGCGAGCGTGACGATCGGCCGGCACACGTCGATCGCGCATCGCGCGATCGTCCACGGGCCGTGCAAGGTCGGCGACGGCGTCTTCGTCGGCTTCAACAGCGTGCTGTTCAACTGCACGATCGACGACGGCTGCGTGGTGCGCTACAACGCGGTCGTCGACGGCTGCCACCTGCCGCCGGGTTTCTACGTGCGCTCGACCGAACGCATCGGGCCGGAAACCGACCTCGCCGCGTTGCCGCAGGTGACGGCCGACGCGAGCGATTTCTCCGAGGACGTCGCGCGCACGAACAATGCGCTGGTGCTCGGTTACAAGCACATCCAGAACGAGTTCTGACGCATGGACGCGCGGCTGCGACAGGAAGCGGGCGACCGATCGAAGCTGCGGCACGCCGATCTGCTGGTGCACGGCGGCACGGTGATGACGCCCGGCGGCGCCGAGCGGATCGACGTCGCGTGCGCGGATGGCCGCGTCGTCGCGCTGGGCGCGCTGCACGGCGCGTGGAGCGCCGACGTGCTGCTCGATGCGCGCGGCTTGCACGTGTTGCCGGGCGTGGTCGACAGCCAGGTGCATTTCCGCGAACCGGGGCTCACGCACAAGGAGACCCTCGAGGCCGGCATGCGCGGCGCGGTGCTCGGCGGCGTCACGACGATCTTCGAGATGCCCAATACGCATCCGCTGACGCTGGACGAGCAGGATCTGGGCGCCAAGCTCGATCTCGCGCGCGGCCGTGCGTGGTGCAACTACGCGTTCTACATCGGCGGCTCGGCCGTGAATGCCGAACGGCTGCCGGTGCTCGAACGGTTGCCCGGCTGCGCGGGGGTGAAGGTCTTCATGGGCAGTTCGTTCGGCGATCTGCTGGCCGACGACGAAACCGTGTTGCGCCGGATCCTGCGCAACGGCCGGCGGCGCATGGCCGTGCATGCGGAGGACGAGGCGCGGCTGCGCGAGCGCAAGGCGATCGCGGAAGCGAGCGGCGACGTGCGCGACCATCCGCGCTGGCGCGACGCGGAAAGCGCGCTGGCCGCGACGCGGCGCATCGTCGGGCTGGCCGCGCAAGCGGGCCGCCGGCTGCATGTGCTGCACGTGTCCACGGCGGATGAAATGGCGTTGCTCGCGCGGCACCGGCGGCGCGTGACGGTCGAAGTCACGCCGCATCACCTGAGCCTGCATGCACCGGATTGCTACGAGCGACTCGGCACGTTCGCGCAGATGAATCCGCCCGTGCGCGAACGGCATCATCGGGATGCGCTGTGGCAGGCGGTTCGCGACGGCGTGGTCGACGTGATCGGCAGCGATCACGCGCCGCATACGCGCGACGAAAAGCGCCGCCCGTATCCGCAGTCGCCGAGCGGGATGACCGGCGTGCAGACGCTGCTGCCGTTGATGCTCGATCACGTGCAGGCCGGCCGCCTGAGCCTCGAACGGCTGGTCGACCTGACGAGCGCCGGGCCGGCGCGCGTTTTCGGCATCGAAGGGAAGGGGCGCATCGCGGCCGGCTACGACGCGGATTTCAGCATCGTCGACCTGCGCGCGCGGCGGATCATTCGCGACGCATGGATCGCGAGCGTGAGCGGGTGGACGCCGTACGACGGCTGTGCGGTCACGGGGTGGCCCGTGCATACGGTCGTGCGCGGGCAGGTCGTCGTGCGGGACGAGGCGCTGAACGGGCAGCCGGCGGGGGAGGCCGTGACGTTTCTCGACACCTAGATCGGCAACCGCACCGTCTGCTTGATGCGCTTCAGCGGGATTTCGGTTTCGACGTTGCGCACGCCTTCGATCTGCGTGAGCGTTTCCATCTGAAAGCGCTGATAGTCGTCGAGATCCTTCGCGATCACGCGCAGCAGATAGTCGTAGCTGCCGGCCATCAGGTGGCACTCGAGCACTTCGGGCGCCTGCTCCATCTCGCGTGCGAAGCGTTCGACCGTCGTCTTGTCCTGGCGCTCCAGCGTGACGCGCACGAATGCCGTGAAGCGCAGCTCGACGGCTGCCGGGTTCAGCAACGCAACGTAGGCGTCGATCACGCCCTGTTCCTCGAGCAGGTGAACGCGGCGCAGGCACGGCGTGGGCGACAGTCCCGCCTGTTGCGCGATGTCGGCGTTCGTCTGGTTCGAATTCTGCTGCAACGCACGCAGAATGCGTCGGTCGATTGCATCCAGTTTGATTGGCATGTTTGGCTACCCAAAACCTCAAGATTGGAGAATAACTCCAAATCAACAGCCGGAAGTAGCCGGTTTTGCATCCAATCTCCACGGGAAATTGCCGATAATCTGACGACTGCCCGGCCTCCGAAGCGCGCGATCCCCGCGCGCCGCGGCGCCGCTTTCAGGAGTTTCCAGATGCCGCACGTCGCCTGGTTGCCGTTCATGGCCACCTCCCTTCTGATCATTCTGACGCCCGGCCAGGACATGGTCCTCGTGATGTCGCGCACGCTGTCCGGCGGCACGCGCGCGGGCCTCGTGACCGCCGCGGGTGTCAGCGTCGGGCTGCTCGTGCATACGATGCTCGCGACGCTCGGGCTGGGCGCCCTTCTTCAGGCCTCCGAATGGCTGTTCACGGCGCTGAAGATGGTGGGCGCGCTATACCTGCTGTACCTCGGCATCACGCTGTTGCGCTCGACGGGCGAATTGACGCTCGCGGGCCACGGCAATGCGCCGGCATCGCGGCTGCGGGCGTTCGCGCAAGGCGCGCTGTCCAATGTGTCCAATCCGAAGGTCGCGCTTTTCTATCTGGCGTTCCTGCCGCAGTTCGTGCCGGCCGGCGCCCCCCATCCGATGCTGTCGCTGTTCGTGCTGGGTGCGACGTTTGCCGGGCTGACGTTTCTCGTCAAGGGGCCGGTCGCGCTGTTCGCCGGCCTGCTGTCGGCATCGATCCGCCGCAACCCGCGCATCCTGACGCGCATGCATCGCGTCAGCGGGGTAGTCTTGCTCGCGCTGGGCGTGAAGCTGGCGCTCGAACGCCGCTGAGCGCGGCCGCGGCGCCGGCGCGCCTGCCGGCTACTCCGCCGGCAACGCGTCGGCCAGCGCCCGCATCGCCTCCGCCGTTTCCGGGTTCGCCGGAAAGAACGCCTCGATCGCGAGTTCCGACAGCGTCACGTCGACCGGCGTGCCGAATACCGTCGTCGTACTGAAGAACGTCAGCTCGCCGCTCGCCGTGCGCAGCCGCAGCGGCACGGCGATCTCCGCGAAATCGGTGCGTGCGTGCGAATCGTCGGGCTGGCCGGCCGGTGCCGGATACGCGGCGAGCTCGTCGCGCAGCGCATGCAGCGTACGGTCGCCGCTCGCATCGATCTGCCGCTGCAACCGATGCAGGATGTGCGCGCGCCATTCGTGCCAGTTGGCGATCTGCGACGCGAGGCCGTCCGGATGCAGGCTCAGTCGCAGCACGTTGACGGGTGGTTGCAGCAGCGCCGGATCGGCCTGCGCGACCAGCGCGCCGAGCATCCGGTTCGCGGCGAGCAGCGTCCAGTGGCGGTCCACCGCGAGCGCCGGATAAGGCTCGTGCCCGCGCAGCACGGCTTCGACCGCATGACGCGCGGCATCCAGTTGCGGGTCCGAAAACGGCCGTTCGCGAAACAGCGGCGCGAAGCCGGCCGCGACGAGCAGCGCGTTGCGTTCGCGCAGCGGCACGTCGAGGCGCTCGGCGAGATGCAGCACCATCTCGCGGCTCGGCTGCGCGCGGCCCGATTCGACGAAGCTCAGGTGGCGCGCGGAGACTTCCGCATCGAGCGCGAGCGCCATCTGGCTCAGGCGCCGGCGTTGCCGCCACGTGCGCAGCAGCGGGCCGATGCCGGACGCGCGGCCGGCGGACGGGGAGGGCGAATGGAGCGTGGCGGTCGAGTTCATGGAGCGAATGATAGGCAATCTCGCGCCGCTTCGGCATTACCTGCGAGGTAAGCGCCGCGTGCCGCCGCGGTCGCGCGCAGCCGCTGCGTTACCATAGCCCCCGTGCCACCTGAGAGGCGGCGCCGGACCTGCGGCCACGATGCCGAGGCCGGACCCCGCGCACATCGACAACAAGGCATTCCAGGGGAATCCAACAATGAAAAAACTTGCCGTCCGGCTCGCCTGCGTGGCGACGCTCGCACTCGCCGCGACCAGCGGCCACGCGCAGACCGAAGCCGCGCAGGTGGAAATGAGGGCCGCCGCCGCGGCCGCCAACGAAGCGGTCGTGAAGGGGCCGACCGACATCGACGTCAAACACGAAGCCGTGCTGAAGCTGAAAGCCGGCGAATCGTTCGTGCCGGCCGCCGAAGCCGGCCGCTACCTGCGCTCGATGGGCAACGCGATCGACGAAGCGAAACTGGTCGGCCTCGTGCTGCCCGACGATCCGGACGCCGACTGGATTTCGGTCGTGTCGTTCGAGCCGAGCGGCTACATCCGCGACGACGACGCGAAGGACTGGAAGCCCGACGAACTGCTGAAAAGCCTGCAGGCCGGCACCGAGGAAAACAACCCGGCGCGCAAGGCGCGCGGCCTGCCCGAAACCGAGGTGGTCGGCTGGGCGAAGGCGCCCGCGTACGACGCGGCCACGCACCGGCTCGTGTGGTCGGCGATCATCCGGGACAAGGGCGCGGCGCCGAATGCCGCGAACGACGGCGTGAACTACCGGACGCTCGTGCTCGGCCGCGACGGCTACCTGTCGCTGACGATGGCGTCGACGCTCGCCGACCTGCCGAAGTACAAGGCGTCGGCCGACGAACTGCTGTCGAACATCCGTTTCAACGACGGCAAGCGCTATGCCGACTTCAACCAGTCGACCGACCACGTCGCCGAGTATGGGCTCGCGGCGCTGATCGTCGGCGTCGGCGCGAAGAAGCTCGGCCTGCTCGCGCTGATCGGCGCGTTCGCGGTCAAGTTCTTCAAGATCGGCGCGGTCGCGCTGCTGGCCGGCGGCGCGGCGCTCAAGCGTTTCTTCGGGCGCAAGCCGAAGGCGGCCGCGGCCCCGGCCATCGCGGATGCATCCGACGCCGCCGCCACGGAGCGCAAGGAATGACGAAGCTGTTGCTGCTGATCTTCGGCGGCCTGAAGCTCGGCAAGGTGCTCGTCTCGGCGGGCACGATGCTCGCGTCGATCGCGGTCTACGCGCTGTTCTACGGCTGGCGCTTCGCGGCCGGTTTCGTCGCGTTGCTGCTGGTGCACGAAGCCGGCCACTACGTCGCCGCGCAGCGGCGCGGGCTCGACGTCGGGCTGCCGACCTTCATCCCGTTCGTCGGCGCGTGGATCCAGTTGAAGGACATGCCGCACGACGCGGAAACGGAGGCCTACGTCGGCCTCGCCGGGCCGTTCGTCGGCACCCTCGGCGCGCTGGCCTGCTACGCGGCCGCGCGCCACACCGACAGCAACCTGCTGCTCGCGCTGTCGTACACGGGTTTCTTCCTCAATCTGTTCAACATGATTCCGCTGTCGCCGTTCGACGGCGGGCGGATCACCGCGGTGCTGTCGCCGCGCATCTGGTTCGCCGGCGTGCCGGTGCTGATCGCGCTGTTCGTGTATTGGCCGAGCCCGCTGCTGATCGTGATGGCGATCCTCGCGCTGCCGCAACTGAAGCGCGCGTGGCGCTACGATCCCGACGCGCCGGAGAACCGCGTGTACTACGCGACGTCGATCGAGACGAAGACGACCTACGCGCTTTGCTACGTCGGTCTGCTTGCGTTCCTCGCGTTGATGACGTCCGGCGTGCACGACATGCTGCGCGCCGTGCACGCGTCGACCTGACGTCGCTCCGATGTAAAAAAACGGCGGCCGCGCATGAAGCGGCCGCCGTTTTTCAAAGGTCGAACCTCACGCGTCGCGATGACGCAGTTCGACGCGCTTGATCTCCTTCACGATCACGAGATAGCTGAACACGGTAACGAGCGCGTTCAGCCCGACGAACACGAGCGCGCCGTTGAACGAGCCGCTCGCGCCGACGAGGTAGCCGATCGCGATCGGCGCGACGATGCCCGCCGTGTTGCCGAACATGTTGAACAGGCTGCCCGACAGGCCGATCGCTTCCTTCGGCGCGGTATCCGCGACGACGGCCCAGCCGAGCGAGCCGATCCCCTTGCCGAAGAACGACACGGCCATCAGCATGATGACCAGCGCTTCGCTGTCGACGTAGTTGCAGCCGATGATGACCATCGACAGCAGCATCCCGCCGACGATCGGGATCTTGCGCGCGAGCGTCAGCGAAACGCCGCGGCGGATCAGCGCGTCCGACAGCATCCCGCCGAGCACGCCGCCGAGGAACCCGCAGATCGCCGGCAGCGACGTCATGAAGCCGGCCTTCAGCAGCGACATCCCGCGCGCCTGCACGAGGTAGATCGGAAACCACGTGAGGAAGAAGTACGTGAGCACGTTCACGCAGTACTGGCCGACGTACACGCCGATCAGCATCCGGTTCGACAGCAGCTGGCGCACGTAGTACCAGCCCGCCACGCGGCTGCCTTCGGACGCGCCGCCGCTACCGCGCGTGGTGGACCGCACGAGGCCGCCGCCCTGCTCGATATGGTCGAGCTCCGCCCGGTTCACGGCCGGATGGTCGGCCGGGTCCTTCACGACGCGCAGCCACAGGAATGCGAGCGCGATGCCGGCGAGGCCGAGCCACAGGTACACCTGGTGCCAGCCGTACGCATGCGTGAGCCAGGCCATCAGCGGCGAGAACACCACGGCCGCGAAGTACTGCGCGGCGTTGAAGATCGCCGATGCGGTGCCGCGCTCGGCCGTCGGGAACCAGCTCGCGACGACCTTCGCGTTCGCCGGAAACGCCGGCGCCTCCGCGATGCCGACCGCGAAGCGCATCGCGAACAGCGCGGCGACCGCGAACGCGGCGCTGCCGCCGAGGCCGATCGTGCTCTGCAGCAGCGTGAACGCCGACCACAGGAAGATGCTCGCCGCATACACGCGCCGCGCGCCGAAGCGGTCGAGCAGCCAGCCGCTCGGCAGTTGCGCGAGCACGTACGCCCAGCTGAACGCCGAGAAGATGTAGCCCATCGTCACCGGATCGATGCCGAACGCCTTGCGGATCGGCGTGCCGGTGATCGACAGCGTGGCGCGGTCCGCATAGTTGAGCGTCGTGACGACGAATAGCATCGCCAGGATCCAGTAGCGCACGGCGGTCCGGCGCGCGGTGCGCGCGAGGTCGAGCGGAAGATCGCGCGGGGAGGGTTGATTGCTCACTTTAAATATACGTCGTCGTATGACATGAGCGAAAGTTTATTGAGAATGCTCGAATCCAGAAACCTCGGGTTTTCCCTTTGAGGATCGTCGTCACAGTGTGGGAAAGTCGTGAGAGGCTGGCCGGGAAAGGCTTCCGCGTGTATCGTCGGCGCCTTTGCCTGCGGACAGGATACTGCGCGGATGTCGGCAGACATCGTATCTGTTGAGCTACAATAGGCAATCCATTCCCGAACCACGGAGCACACCCATGCAACTGACAGGAGAGATGCTGATCGGCGCCGAAGCGGTGGCCGGCTCGGCCGGAACCTTGTACGCGTTCGATCCGGCGAAGGGCGCACCGATCGAGGCGCCGGCGTTCGGCGTCGCGACGCAGGCCGACGTCGACCGCGCGTGCGAACTCGCACGCGACGCGTTCGATGCGTACCGCACGCAGCCGCTCGCGGCCCGGGCGGCGTTTCTCGAAGCGATCGCCGATGAAATCGTCGCGCTCGGCGACGCGCTGATCGAGCGCGCGCACGCCGAAACGGGCCTGCCCGTCGCGCGGCTGCAGGGCGAGCGCGGCCGTACCGTCGGCCAGCTCCGGCTGTTCGCGCGTGTCGTGCGCGACGGACGTTTCCTCGCCGCGTCGATCGATCCCGCGCAGCCGGCGCGCACGCCGCTGCCGCGTTCGGACCTGCGGCTGCAGAAAGTCGCGCTCGGGCCCGTCGTCGTGTTCGGCGCGAGCAATTTCCCGCTCGCGTTCTCGGTGGCGGGCGGCGATACCGCGTCGGCGCTCGCGGCCGGCTGCCCGGTGATCGTGAAGGCGCATGAAGCGCACCTCGGCACGTCCGAGCTGGTCGGCCGCGCGATCCGCGCCGCCGTCGCGAAAACCGGCATGCCGGCCGGCGTGTTCTCGCTGCTGGTCGGCCCCGGCCGCGTGATCGGCGCGGCGCTGGTCAGTCATCCGGCGATCCAGGCCGTCGGCTTCACGGGCTCGCGGCAGGGCGGGATGGCGCTCGTGCAGCTCGCGAACGCGCGTCCGCAGCCGATTCCCGTCTATGCGGAAATGAGCAGCATCAACCCGGTCGTGCTGTTCCCGGCCGCGCTGGCCGCGCGCGGCGACGCGATCGCCGCGGGCTTCGTCGATTCGCTGACGCTCGGCGTCGGCCAGTTCTGTACCAATCCGGGCCTCGTGCTCGCGATCGACGGCCCCGATCTCGACCGCTTCGAGACGGTCGCCGCGCAGGCGCTCGCGAAGAAGCCGGCCGGCGTGATGCTCACGCGCGGCATCGCCGATGCGTACCGTCACGGTCGCGGCAAGCTGGCCGAACTGTCGGGCGTGCGCGAAATCGGCTCGGGCGAGGCGGCGCAGACCGACTGCCAGGCGGGCGGCGCGCTGTACGAAGTGGGCGCGCAGGCGTTCCTGGGCGAGCCGGCGTTCAGCCACGAAGTGTTCGGGCCGGCGTCGCTGATCGTGCGCTGTCGCGATCTCGACGAAGTCGCACGCGTGCTCGACGCGCTCGAAGGCCAGTTGACGGCCACGCTGCAGATGGATGCCGACGACAAGCCGCTCGCGCGCCGGCTACTGCCGATCCTCGAGCGCAAGGCCGGGCGCCTGCTGGTCAACGGCTACCCGACCGGCGTCGAGGTGTGTGACGCGATGGTGCACGGCGGGCCGTTCCCCGCGACGTCGAACCCGGCCGTCACGTCGGTCGGTGCGACGGCGATCGAGCGTTTTCTGCGGCCGGTGTGCTATCAGGACTTCCCGGACGACCTGTTGCCGGAAGGGCTGCAGGAAGGCAACCCGCTCGCGATTCCGCGGCTGCGGGACGGCAAGGCGGAGTGACGGGCGGCGGCCCGGCGGCGAACGCCGGGCCGCTCGCCGGATGGGTAAAAACGGAGGCGGCCGGTGGCCGTCTCCGTTTTTTTCAGCGCGGCTTTCCTGTTGGCACCGTTTCTCCTACAGTAGCGAAGCCTCGGACCGTCAGGTCCGCGGGCGAGCCTGAGAGACGCACAAGACCAACAAGGAACCATCCAATGAATATCAGCAAGCGTGGCGACCACCTGTTCGCGGCCGGATTGTGGAAAGCGATCGGCGACGTCGCGAAATCGGTCCGTACCCAGATCGGCGAAACCAGCGAAGGGCGCGTGCTGGCCGACGCGCTGTTCGCGCTGCAGCGCGAGCTGGGCGGCAGCGAATTCGACGTGACGATCAACCAGGGGCGGCCCGTCGTGGGCCCCGATCCGCATTCGGTGATCTTCGGCAGGGCCGTCGAGCGCTTCAAGCAAGACATGGAGGCGGTGGTGTTCGCGCTGAAGCACCGCCGCAGCATCGACGGGCCGAACGGCGCGCAGCGCGCCGACGCGCTCACGCAGGCCAACACGCATCTCGCGACGGCGAAGCAGTACGCGATGTTTACCGTCGGGCGCTTCTTCGATGCAGTCGTCGATCGCGACGTGCTGGAACAGATCGTGGGCGCCGAGTCGCCGGCGCGCGGCCGGCCGCTTGCGGCGCGCAAGGGGATCGACGAGACGCAGCACACGCTCACCGGTGTGCGTCAGCGGATCATCGGCGCGATCGCGCAGATGTAATGCAATGGCCGCGCCGGCTCGTCGAGCCGCGCGGCCATCGCGTGAGACGGAGGCGGAGCGGGACGCCCGCGCCGCCGGCGAACCCGCTTACTGCGGGCCCATCTTCCTGATCAGCACGTCGAGCTCGGCCGCTTCGGCTTCGGTGAGATCGACGAGCGGTGCGCGCACCGGGCCCGCATCGTGGCCGACGAGCTTCGCGCCCGCCTTCACGATGCTGACCGCGTAGCCCGCGCGGCGATTGCGGATCTTCAGGTACGGCAGGAAGAACTCGTCGATCAGGCGGCCGACCGTCGCGTGGTCGTCCTTCGCGATCGCTTCGTAGAACGCCATCGCCGTCTTCGGGATGAAGTTGAACACGGCCGACGAATACACCGGCACGCCGAGCGCCTTGTACGCGGCGGCATAGACTTCGGCCGTCGGCAGGCCGCCGAGGTACGCAAAGCGATCGCCGAGGCGGCGGCGGATCGTGACCATGCTCTCGATTTCACCGACGCCGTCCTTGAAGCCGATCAGGTTCGGGCAACGGTCGGCGAGGCGCTCGAGCATGTCCGCATTCAGCTTCGAATTCGCGCGGTTGTACACCACGACGCCGATCTTCAGCGCGCGGCACACCTGCTCGACGTGGTCGGCGATCCCTTCCTGGCTCGCTTCGGTCAGGTAGTGCGGCATCAGCAGCACGCCGCTCGCGCCGAGGCGCTCGGCCTCCTGCGCATATTCGATCGCGACGCGCGTCGCGCCGCCCGCGCCGGCGAGGATCGGCACCTTGCCCTTGCAGGTTTCCGTCGCGACGCGGATCACGTCCGAATACTCGCGCTGCGTGAGCGAGAAGAATTCGCCGGTGCCGCCGGCCGCGAACAGCGCGCTCGCGCCGTACGGCGCCAGCCATTCCAGGCGCTCGGCATAGGTGCTCGGACGGAAGCTGCCGTCGGCGTCGAAATCCGTCAGCGGAAACGACAGCAGGCCGTGGGAGATGATCTGTTTGAGTTCTTGCGGTGAAGTCATGGTTGGGGTCGTCCGTCTAGCGCGAGTGCTGGTTCGTCGGGAACGGCATACGAGCCGAATTGGCGATGTCGTTGTATGTCATCGTACAACGCAAGAAAGAGCGACGCAAGCGGTTTGCTGGCGGGTCAAGGGTAGGGTCTTTCCGGATAAGGGTTTACGCAGCATCGTCGAGTGAGGTTGAATGTCGTATGATGACTAACGATATCGCAGAATGCTTCCAGGAATTCCGATGACTGCTTCCCCGCTCTACATCCGCGTGCATCCGGACGACAACGTCGCGATCGTCGTCAACGACGGCGGTTTGCCCGAAGGCGCGACGTTCGCCGACGGGCTGACGCTGTGCGAAGGCGTGCCGCAAGGACACAAGGTCGCGCTCGTCGACCTCGCGGCCGGCGCCCCGGTCGTGCGCTACAACGTGGTGATCGGCTATGCGCTGACCGACCTGCGCCGCGGCAGCTGGGTCAACGAGCGCACGATGCGCATGCCCGAGCCGCCGGGCCTCGACGACCTGCCGCTCGCGACGCGTGCCGCGCCGCCGCTCGAGCCGCTCGAAGGCTATACGTTCGAGGGTTTCCGCAACGCCGACGGTTCGGTCGGCACGCGCAACATCCTCGCGATCACGACGACCGTGCAATGCGTGTCGGGCGTCGTCGAACATGCGGTGAAGCGGATCAAGGACGAACTGCTGCCGCGCTACCCGAACGTCGACGACGTGGTCGGGCTCGAACATACGTATGGCTGCGGCGTCGCGATCGATGCGCCGGACGCCGACATCCCGATCCGCACGCTGCGCAACATCAGCCTGAATCCGAATTTCGGCGGCGAAGTGATGACCGTGAGCCTCGGCTGCGAGAAGCTGCAGCCCGAGCGTCTGCTGCCGCCGGGCGCGATCCCGGTGAGCGCCGACGGCGCGACCGGCAACGGCGGCGTCGTGTGCCTGCAGGATGCCGCGCACGTCGGCTTCAATTCGATGATCGACTCGATCATGAAGATGGCCGAATCGCATCTCGAGCGGCTCAACCGCCGCCGTCGCGAGACGTGTCCCGCGTCGGATCTCGTCGTCGGCGTGCAGTGCGGCGGCAGCGACGCGTTCTCGGGGCTCACCGCGAACCCGGCGGTCGGCTTCGCGGCCGACCTGCTGGTGCGTGCGGGTGCAACGATCATGTTCTCGGAAGTGACCGAAGTGCGCGACGGCGTCGCGCAGCTCACGTCGCGCGCGGCGAACGAGGACGTCGCCCGCGAGATCATTCGCGAGATGGACTGGTACGACCGCTACCTGCAGCGCGGCCGCGTCGACCGCAGCGCAAACACGACGCCGGGCAACAAGAAGGGCGGGCTGTCGAACATCGTCGAGAAGGCGATGGGGTCGATCGTGAAGTCGGGCAGCGCGCCGATCGCCGGCGTCGTGCGCCCCGGCGATCGGGCGCGGCAGAAGGGGCTGCTGTACGCGGCGACGCCCGCGAGCGATTTCATCTGCGGCACGCTGCAGCTCGCGGCGGGGATGAACCTGCACATTTTCACGACCGGCCGCGGCACGCCGTACGGCCTCGCGCAGGTGCCGGTGATCAAGGTCGCGACGCGCAGCGATCTCGCGCGCCGCTGGCACGACCTGATGGATCTCGACGCCGGGCAGATCGCGACCGGCGCGGCGACGATCGAGGACACGGGCTGGGAATTGTTCCGGCTGATGCTCGACGTCGCCAGCGGCAAGCGCCGCACGTGGGCCGAGCAATGGAAGCTCGCGAATGCGCTGACGCTGTTCAATCCGGCGCCGGTGACCTGATACGTGCGGGTGGTAGCGGCAAGACGATGCGGGCGCCTTCGGGCGCCCGTTTTCTTTTGGGGCGGCGCACGCGCGATTTCCTTACCTCGCACGTAATCGACCGTCCGCGCGCGCCCGGCGACGATAGCGGCACGCGGACCCGAAACGTCCGCGACATCGTCCACCGACACAAGGAGCCTCGCCATGAACACCGCTCAATCCGCTTCGTCCGTCCACGCCGACCTGGTCGACCGCTACTTCGACGCGTGGAACGAACCCGACGTCGCGCGCCGCCGCGCGCTGATCGACGCGACCTACGCGAGCGACGCGGCCTATCGCGATCCGCTGATGGCCGGCGACGGCCACGCGGGCATCGATACGATGATCGCCGCCGTGCAGCAACGTTTCCCCGCGTACCGCTTCCGCCGCACGACTGACGTCGACGCGTTCGGCCAGCATCTGCGGTTCTCGTGGGCGCTCGTGTCGCCCGACGGCGCGGCGATCGTGAAGGGCTCGGACTTCGGCACCGTCGACGCATCGGGCCGCCTCGCATCGGTCACGGGTTTCATCGACGAAATGCCGGCCGCGGCGTCGTGACGCGAACGGCACATGCGCAGCGGCCGCCGGGATCGGGTAACGTTATGCGATTCGTTCCTGATCCCGGAGACTAGCCGACATGCTGAAGAATCTCGACCCGCTGCTGCACGCCGACATCCTGCACACGCTGCGCGCGATGGGCCACGGTGACGAAATCGCGATCTGCGATGCGAATTTCCCGGCGGAATCCGTCGCGGAGCACACGGTGGTCGGCCGCGCGCTGCGGATCGACGGCGCCGATTCGGCGCGCGTCGTGCGCGCGGTGCTGTCCGTGCTGCCGCTCGATACGTTCGTCGACACGCCCGCATGGCGGATGGAAGTCGTCGGCGACGCGGCCGCGGTGCCGCCCGTGCAGCGCGAAGTGCAGGCCGAGATCGACCGCGCGGAAGGGCGCGCGGTGCCGCTCGCCGGCATCGACCGTTTCGCGTTCTACGAGCGCGCGCAGCAGGCGTATGCGGTGATCGTCACCGGCGAAACGCGCGGCTACGGCTGCTTCATCTTCAAGAAGGGCGTGCTGTTGAGCGACGCGGGCTAAACGCGTTTTTTCCACGCGTCGGGCCGCGGGCGTCGCCGCCGCAGTGTAAAGATTTGCTACAACCTTTTTCTTGGACACCGCGGAAAGACCCTCTATGCTGGCCCATTTGCCGCGCGCCCCCTGCCGGGCCGCGCGGCCGGCCGAATTGCATACGAGGAGAGAGGCATGACGCGTACCGTCGATTCCGGCGTCATTTTTTTCGCACGCCTGGCGCTGGCGGCGTTGTTCTTGTGGGGCGGCATCATGAAGCTGCTCGGCTACAGCGACTTCGTCGCGTATCTGCACGGGATGAACGTGCCCTATCAGCAGGTCGTCGCGCCGATCGTCGTCGCGATCGAGGGGCTCGGCGGCCTGCTGCTGATCGTCGGTTACAAGGTACGGCCGCTCGCGTTGCTGATGGCGGTCTACACGATCGCGACCGCGATGGTCGGGCACAATTTCTGGGACGCGACGAACGCGGCCGTCCAGCACGACATGGTGATTCACTTCTGGAAGAACGTCGCGATCGCCGGCGGGTTCCTGCTGCTGTTCGTCACGGGCGCAGGCGGCGCGAGCATCGACGCGCTGCGCCGGCCGAGTTCGTCGTACGGCGTGCTGCGCTGAACCGGGCAGATTCACGCAGCCGCCGCCAGGCCGACGCAAGACAAAAGGGCCGAATCCCGCACGCTGCGGGATTCGGCCCTTCGTTCATCCGGCCCGCGCGTGCGCGCCGACGTTCAGCGTGCGTCCTTCACATCCTTCGCATCCTTCGAGAACTGCACGGCGATCGCGCCCAGCACGCAGATTGCCGCGACGTACACGACCGGCGCGAGCGGATTCGACTTCATCATCAGCGACACGATCACCGGCGTGAGGCCGCCGAAGATCGCATACGCGACGTTGTACGAGAACGAGATGCCCGAGAAGCGCACGACGGCCGGGAAGCTCTTGACCATCACGAACGGCACCGCGCCGATCGTGCCGACCATGAAGCCCGCGATCCCGTAGTAGAGCGGCAGCGTCGACGCATCGGCCGCGACCTGCGCGAACAGCAGGTAGTAGCACGCGGCCAGCCCGAGCCCGCCGATGCCGAGCACGCGCTTCGCGCCGATCCAGCCCGCGAGCGAACCCGCGGTGATGCAGCCGGCCGTCAGGCACAGCGTCGCGACGCTGTTCGCGAACAGCGTCGTCGCCGGCGTCAGGTGGAACTGCTTCTGCAGCAGCGCGGGCGTCATCAGGATCACGACGACGATCGCGGCCGACAGCATCCACGTGAGCAGCATCGACACGATCACCGCGCGGCCGTGGTCGCGCAGCACCGCCTTCAGCGGAATCTCGGCCGCGAGCGCCTTCTTCGCCTTCATCTCGGCGAACACCGGCGTTTCATGCAGCCAGCGGCGCAGGTACACCGAGAACAGCCCGAACACGCCGCCGAGCAGGAACGGAATGCGCCATGCGAACGCGCCGACTTCGGCCGTCGAGTAGCGGCTGTTGATGCCGGCCGCGACGAGCGAGCCGAGCAGGATGCCGGCCGTGAGACCCGCGGTCAGCGTGCCGCATGCGTAGCCGATATGGCGCGACGGCACGTGCTCGGACACGAACACCCACGCGCCCGGCACTTCGCCGCCGACCGCCGCGCCCTGCAGCACGCGGAACAGCAGCAGCAACACCGGCGCGAGGATGCCGATCGTGTCGTAGGTCGGCAGCAGGCCCATCAGCAGCGTCGGCACCGACATCATCAGCACGCTCAGCGTGAACATCCGCTTGCGGCCGAACAGGTCGCCGAAGTGCGCCATGATCACGCCGCCGAGCGGACGCGCGAGATAGCCGGCCGCGAAGATGCCGAACGTCTGCAACTGGCGCAGCCAGTCGGGAATGTCGTGCGGGAAGAACAGTTGTCCTATCGCCGGCGCGAAGAACACGAAGATGATGAAGTCGTAGAACTCGAGGGCGCCGCCGAGTGCGGCAAGGCCAAGGGTCTTGTAGTCGCTGCGCGTGAGCGCGCGTTCGGCGGCGCGAGGCACGCCGCTCAATTCGGAAGCTTGCATGGTCAGGACGATCGGTATTCGAATGTTGTTGTCGGTGCTGCGTCTCCAGGGCCCGCTTTTCGGCATGGACTGACAAGGCGCGGCTTGCGTCGTCGAAGCGTGCGGCGTGCCGGGTGGGGCGCGCAACACGCGCCGCCGCACCGGGATGGGGCACGGCGGAGACGAAGCGTCAAAGCGGGTGGGGGGATTCTACAGGAGCGCGAAATGCCTGCGCGCGGGCGCGCGCCGAGGACGGCTTCGGACCGGGCGGCCGAAGCGCGCGCGGCGCGGGCGGCCGGTGAGCCGCTGGCGCGCCGCGCGGGAAGGGGTGCGTATCAGTTGCCGGCGATCGTATCGACCGGCTTGAACGCGCCGCGCTCGACCTTGTAGATCGTCACCGGCGCATCCTTCAGGTCGCCCTTCGCGTCGTACGCGATGCTCGGGGCCGACACACCCTTGATCGACACCTTGCCGAGGTACGGCGTGTACACCTTCGGGTCGGTCGAGTTCGCGTCCTTCATCGCGGTGAGCAGCGCGATCGTGCCGTCGTACGAATACGGCGAGTAGGTGATCACGTCTTCGTTGAAGCGCGCCTTGTAGCGGGCCGCGTAGCCGGAGAAGCCCGGCATCTTTTCCTTCGGCAGGCCGCCCATGTAGACGATCGCGCCTTCGGCCGCGTCGCCGCCGACCTTCAGGAACGTCGGCGAGCGCGACATTTCGCCCGTCACGAAGGCCGACTTCATCCCGAGCTGGCGCATCTTGCGGATCATCGGCGACGATTGCGCATCGCCGCCGCCGTAGAAGATCGCGTCCGGATTCATGCCCTTCAGGTTGGTCAGGATCGCGGAGAAATCGAGCGCCTTGTCGTTCGTGAAGTCGCGCTTGACGATCGTGCCGCCGGCCGCTTCCACGGCCTTCGCGAATTCGTCCGCGATGCCCTGGCCGTAGGCCGTGCGGTCGTCGATGATCGCGATGCGCTTGAAGCGCAGCGTCTTCACCGCGTACGTGCCGACGATGCGGCCCGCCTGCGCGTCGCTCGTCAGCAGCCGGTAGGTCGTCTTGTAGCCGCGCGCCGTGTATTGCGGCGACGTCGCCATCGAGATCTGCGGCAGCCCCGCGCGATCGTACAGGTCGGACGCCGGAATGCTGGTGCCCGAGTTGAAGTGGCCGATGATCCCGCGGACGTTGTCGTCGATCAGTCGCTGCGCGACGGTGGTGCCGGTGCGCGGGTCGGCCTGGTCGTCCTGCGAGTCGAGCTGGAACGTGACGGGCTTGCCGCCGATCGTCGGATGCGTCGCGTTGAAATCGGCGATCGCGAGCTGCACGCCCTTCTGCATGTCCGTGCCGTAATTCGACTGCGGGCCGGTCAGCGGTGCGGCGAAACCGATCTTGACGACGTCGGCGGCGATGGCGTGCGCGCCCGACAGTGCGCAGGCGGCGGCCAGCGCGACGTGCGATACCTTCAGCTTCACTTTCACTTCCCCTTGATGGCGTGGTTGGGCCGCCGCCGGCATGCGGGCCGGCGCCGGTAAACCGGGCGAGACGTATCGATCCGCAGGCCGGTGCGCAGCGGCGATGCGTGCTCGCCGCGTACTGCGTGCGCTATGCCGGAATCGGCGTGCGCGACGGCGGATGCGACGGGTCGTGCGTGCCGATTGCGGCAGCGGCGGGATGTCGTCTCGTGACCGTGAAGCGAAGTCTAGATAGCGAAAATGCGTGCGTCTTGCGCGTTCGATGCGTGACCGGCGACGATATCGGCATATCGTCGATTACCCTGATATATGCTGAAATCGTCATGGCGAATGCGCAAACCCGCCAAGACGCGGGTCGCCGGCATTTTTAGGATGGCGGATTCGGGGGCGTGCTGGCAGTGTGTCGATGTGCTGCGCCGGCCGCGGCGAAAGCGGAACCTTCGCCGGCGCCGCATGCGTTTCGAAGTGGTTGTGTGCGCAACCTGTGCGGCTGACCGATGCGGCCGATCGCGACGCACGATGCAACCGGCCGCCGCCTTGCCCGCCCCGCGTTCGGCGCGACGCGAACGAAGGGGCGCTCCTATAATCGACGCCATCCGCCACTCGCTTCGCGGTTGCCGGGATGACGACCTTGCTTGCCGTACCGCCCATGAGCCTGTCCGACACGTTGCGCTACCAGCCCGACAACGCCGATCTCGGCGCGATGCTCGTGCATTTCCGCCTGCTCGAACCGGTGTTCGATGCGCTGCCGGACGTCGCGTTCTTCGTGAAGGATGCGAGCGGCCGCTACGCGATCGTCAATCGCACGCTGGCGATGCGCTGCGGTTACAAGGACAAGCGCGACCTGCTCGGCAAGACGGCCGACGAGGTGTTTCCGCGTCGCTTCGGCCGCAGCTATTTCGAGCAGGACATGGCGACGATCAACGCCGGCCAGCAACTGATGGACCAGCTCGAGCTGCACCTGTATCCGGGCCGCCAGCCAGGCTGGTGCCTGACCTGCAAGGAGCCGCTGCGCGACGCCGCGGGCCGGGTGGTCGGCCTCGCGGGCATCTCGCGCGACCTGAAGGCGCACGAGGGATCGCACCCGGCCTACAGCCGGCTCGCCGACGTGGTCCAGCACATCCAGGATCATTACGTGCAGCCGCTGAACCTGAAGCAGCTCGCGCAGATGGCCGGGATGTCGGTCGCGCAGCTCGAACGCTACTTCCACAAGGTGTTTCACCTGACGCCGCGCCAGGTGCTGCTGAAGACGCGGCTCGACGCGGCCACCGCGCTGCTCGTCACGCACGACAAGGTGACCGACGTCGCCGCACTGTGCGGCTACACGGATCACAGCGCGTTCACGCGTCAGTTCAAGGCGACGGTCGGCGTGACGCCGACGGAATACCGGTTGATGCTGCAGGAGCGGGCGGGGTGACGCAACTCGCCGGCGTGGCCGGCGCGTTGCGGGGATCGGGGTAAGGCGGGGAAGCGGGAAGGGTGAAGCGGTGAAAGCGGCGGCTTAGCGGTAGCCGAGCCCTTTCAGGACGGCCGTGCCGTCTTCGGTCAGCCGGAAGCTCGGGGCCGTATCGGGGTCGAGCTTGACCATTTCGACGAGGCCGGCTTCCTGCAGCGCGGGCAATTCGGGTTTGGCGTTCGCACCGATCGGCGCATGCAGCAGCACGAGCAGCGTCGCGATTTCATGATGACTGAGCAGGCGGCGCAGCATCGTCTTCTTTGCAGGGGGCGCGGCCGGGCGGCCCGCGGGTGCTTCTACGGCGCTCATCGCTTTCCTCCTTTTCGAGATGACCATCGGGTACTGGTTGCGGATGGTGCCGTCGAAGACTTAAGCGATTCTTAAAACCGTGGCGGACGGCGCAATGCTGCGCTGCGGTACGGGTTACGGGATGTAACGCCAGACGCCGCGTAGCTTCCCCGCTGATCGAGGCCGGCCGTGCGGGCGGGCCTTCGGCGGTGCGATTCACCACGATGGTGCGGGTGAAAGGTGGGCCGCCCGAATGGTCGCCGAATCGCTTGCGTGGTCCGGCCCCAACTCCGCTTCGCGTCCTTTCCTTATTTCCTGCGCTGCGCCTGCGCGGCGAGCCGCACGGCCGCATTCGCCGCGCCATAGCCGTCGTATCCGCCGCGCCGCTCGACGATCTCCAGCGAGAAGCGGTTGTCGACCAGCTCCGTATACGCATGCAGGAATTCGCCGCCGTGCTCGTCGCGGTCGTACAGCAGGTGATGCGCGCTCAGCGTGTCGATCAGTTCGTCCGGCAGCGCGTAGCGCGCGGCGAGATCGTCGTAGTAGTTGGCCGGAATCCGCAGGAACGGCACGCCGTCGGCCGCGAACGCGGCGACCGTCTTCACGATGTCGTCGGTGCGGAACGCGACGTGGTTCAGCCCGGTGCCGTGGTAGCGGTCGAGCGATTCGGCGACGGCCGTATGGCGGTCGACCGACGCGTTCAGCGCGATCCGCACCGAGCCGTCGGCGCTGCGCACCGCGCGGCTGCGCATCAGCCCGTACGGGTCGGGCACGAGCCAGCTGCGCTCGGCCTCGAAGCCGAACGCCGTCTTGAAGAACAGGATCCAGGTGTCGAGCGCGTCGGCCGGCAGCGCGAGGCACACGTGATCGATGCCCGTCAGCGGGCCGACTTCGCTCGGGCCGTCGATGTCGGTCAGCACGAAGTCCGATTCATATAGCGTCGGCGCATCCGGCGCCTCGTCGACGAAATATTCGAGGCTGCCGTCCGGCGCCTTCACGCTCGGCAGCACACGCTCGTTCGGCCCGACCCGGCCGGAGAACGGCGCGTAGCCGAAGCCGGCCGCGCGTTCGAACGCCACTTTGGCATCGTCGACGCGGAACGCCGACGCGCATAGCGACAGCCCGTGCTGCTGGAAGAACGCATCGGCGAACGAGTCGCGCTCGGCGTTCAGCACGATCGACGCGGCGCCGTGCTGGAACAGCGTCACGTCCTTCGAGCGATGCCGGCCGGCGAGCCGGAAGCGCATCCGGCCCAGCCATTCGCCGACGGTCGCCGCCGCCGGTGCGTCGACCGCGAATTCGATGAACTGGAACCCGACGTGCGCGGGCGGGGCCGGCGGCGCGAACAGCGGTTGGCTGGCGGCGGGCGTGCGACCGTCCTGCGCGAGCCGCGCGCGCGTCAGGTCTTCCAGATAGAGCAGCGAGCGATGGCCGTCGGCGGCCGTGAGCGCGGTCGGCGCCGCGCGGAAGCCGTCGTTGAAGATCTCGAGCGACAGCGGCCCCGTATAGCCCGACTCGATCACGCGCGCGGTGAAGCGCGCCAGGTCGAAGTCGCCCTGGCCCGGGAACGAGCGGTAGTGGCGGCTCCATTCGAGCACGTCCATCACGAGCTTCGGCGCGTCGGCGATCTGCACGAACGCGATCCGGTCGCCGGGGATGTCGGCGATCGCGTCCGGCGAATCGTCGAGCGACAGCGTGTGGAAACTGTCGAGCGCCAGGCCGAGGTGCGGGCTGTTCACCGCGTTCACGAGCTTCCACGCGTGGCCGTACCGCTTCACGACGCGGCCCCACGCGAGCGCTTCGTACGCGGCCACCACGCCGGCCTGCCGCGCGGCTTCGGCGAGCACGCCGAGCTGGTCGACGAGCAGCCCGTCGTCCGCGATCGTGTCGGCCGCCACACTGCTGCAGACGAGGATGCGGTCGGTGCCGAGCGCATGCATCACGTCGAACTTGCGCTTGATCCGGTCGAGATTGCGCGCAAGCTGGGCCGCGCTCACGCCCTCGAAGTCGCGAAACGGCTGGAACAGCACGATGTCGAGGCCGAGGTCGGCGGCCATGCGCCGGACGTCGGCCGGCGATCCGTCGAAGTAGACGAGATCGTTTTCGAAGATTTCGACGCCGTCGAAGCCCGCGGCCTGGACGGCGGCGAGCTTCTCGGCGAGCGTGCCGGACAGTGACACGGTGGCGATCGAGCGCTGCATGGGCGTTTCCTGCGGATGAACAGGGCATGGCGCCGGTCGAACCGGCCCTGAATGAACCAGTCGTTGAGTTCCGTACGCGCGCCATATCCCGAATTTACTGGGTTAGTGATGCGTATTGTACAAACTAACTAGGTGGTACAAATTAGCGAAAACCCGAAAAGACAGCCCGCGTGCACGGGCGCACACTAGCGCCAAATTCCGATGTCTTCGGGGCGGCGCCGATCCTGGTCTGCCCCTGTTTCAGGAGCAGAAACACGATGAGCAAGCACAAGGTGCTGGTGCTGAACGGCCCGAACCTCAATCTGCTGGGCACCCGCGAGCCCCATATCTACGGCGCGGAAACGCTCGCCGATCTCGAGCAGCGCTGCCGCACGGCGGCGGAAGGGCTCGGGCTGGAAATCGAGTTTCGCCAGTCGAACGCCGAGCACCAGCTGATCGACTGGCTGCATGCCGCGCGTCACGACACGCACGGCATCGTGATCAACCCGGCCGCCTATACGCACACGTCGGTCGCGCTGGCCGACGCGCTTTCCGCGATCGCGAAGCCGGTGATCGAGGTGCATATCTCGAACGTCCATCGCCGCGAAGCGTTTCGCCACCATTCGTATATCTCGGCGATCGCCGAAGCCGTGATCTGCGGCTGCGGCACCGAAGGCTATGTGTTCGCGTTGCAGCGCCTGGCGACGCTGTTCGCGCAGGGGGCCGCCCGATGAGCCGCCCGTCGTTTCTGATCGGCCTGATCGGCCAGGGCATCGGCGGTTCGCTGTCGCCCGCGATGCACGAGGAAGAGGGCTTCCGCCAGGGCTTCGGCTACGTGTACCGGCGCATCGATCTCGATGCGCTTGGCGTGACCGTCGACGCACTGCCGCAACTGCTCGAGGCCGCGCAGCGGATGGGCTACAACGGGCTGAACATCACGCATCCGTGCAAGCAGCGCGTGATCGAGCACCTCGACGCGCTGTCGGACGACGCGCGTGCGCTCGGCGCGGTGAACACCGTGCTGTTCAAGGACGGCAAGCGGATCGGCCACAACACCGACTGGTCGGGCTTTGCGAAATCGTTCCGCCGCGGGCTGCCGGACGCGAAGCTCGACCGCGTCGTCCAGCTCGGCGCGGGCGGCGCGGGCGCGGCCGTCGCGCACGCCGCGCTGCAGATGGGCGCGGCTGAACTGACGATTTTCGACGTCGACGGCACGCGCGCCACCGCGCTGGCGGGCGAATTGCAGCAGCGCTTCCCTGCCGCCCGGGTCACGCCGGGCAGCGATCTCGCGGCCGCGATGCGCGCAACGACCGGCCTGATCCACTGCACGCCGACCGGCATGGCCAAGCATCCGGGCCTGCCGCTGCCGGCCGAACTGCTCCACGCAGGCATGTGGGTGGCCGACATCGTGTATTTCCCGCTCGAAACCGAACTGATCCACGCCGCGCGCGCGGCCGGCTGCGCGACGCTGCCGGGCGGCGGGATGGCCGTGTACCAGGCCGTCGACGCGTTCGAGCTCTTCACCGGGCGCACGCCCGACGCCGAGCGGATGTTCGATCACTTTCAGTCGCTCGTCGCGCGCTGACCCCCTTGCAGACACAGAAAGAGAGACAGGAGACGACCATGCAACACACCACCCACACGAGCGCCGCGCCGGCGCAGGCGGCCGGCACGGTCCGGCGCACGTCGGCGCGCTACAAGATCCTCGCGCTGCTCGCGATCGGCACGATGATCAACTATCTCGACCGCACCGTGCTGGGCGTGGCGGCGCCGCAGCTCACCAAGGAGCTCGGCATCAACGCGGCCGTGATGGGCGTCATGTTCTCCGCGTTTTCGTGGACGTACGTGGCGATGCAGGTGCCCGGCGGCCTGTTCCTCGACCGCTTCGGCAGCAAGATCACCTACTACTGGTCGATGACGCTGTGGTCGCTGTGCACGTTCCTGCAAGGCTTCGTGCCGGGCGTCGCGACGTTGCTCGCGTGCCGGCTCGGTCTCGGCGTGACGGAAGCGCCGTGCTTCCCGACCAACAGCCGCGTCGTCGCGACGTGGTTCCCGCAGAACGAACGCGCGATGGCGACCGGCACCTACACCGTCGGCGAGTACATCGGCCTCGCGTTCTTCAGCCCGGTGCTGTTCGCGTTGATGGGCGCGTTCGGCTGGCGCTCGCTGTTCTGGGTGGTCGGTGCGGTCGGCATCGTGTTCGGCCTAGTCTGGTGGAAGTTCTACCACGAGCCGCGCAACCACCCGGGCGCGAATTCGGCGGAACTGGCCTATATCGAAGCGGGCGGCGGTCTCGTGCACGGTGCGCGCAAGGACGGCGACAAGAGCGGCAAGCCGGCGCAGGCCAAGTTCAGCTGGTCGATGGTCGGCCAACTGGTGAAGAAGCGCCAGCTCGCGGGCATCTGCCTCGGCCAGTTCGCCGGCAACTCGACGCTCGTATTCTTCCTGACCTGGTTCCCGACCTATCTGGCAACCGAGCGCCACATGGGCTGGCTGAAGATCGGCTTCTTCGCGGTGATGCCGTTCATCGCCGCGTCGGTCGGCGTGATGTTCGGCGGGATCTTCTCCGACTGGCTGCTGCGCCGCGGCAAGTCCGCGAACCTCGCGCGCAAGCTGCCGATCATCGCGGGCCTGCTGCTCGCGTCGACGATCATTCTCGCGAACTACGTGCAGAGCAACGAGGCGGTGATCGCGATCATGTCGGTCGCGTTCTTCGCGCAGGGGATGGCCGCGCTCGGCTGGACGCTCGTGTCGGACATCGCGCCGGACGGCCTGCTCGGCGTGACGGGCGGCATCTTCAACTTCGCGGCGAACCTGGCGGGCATCGTCACGCCGCTCGTGGTCGGCTTCATCGTCGCGTCGACCGGCTCGTTCGTCGGCGCGCTCGTGTTCATCGGCGTGATCGCGCTGGTCGGTGCGCTGTCGTACATCTTCGTCGTCGGCGACATCAAGCGGATCGAGCTGTAAGCACCGGCTCCACGCACACTCGGTGCGTTCGCCCGGCGGCCGGTTGGCCGCCGGGTTTTTTGTTTGCGCGTGCCGACCGGTCGGCACATACCTCGCTTCATGCGGGCTGCATCGCGATGCCGAGCGATTCGATTGCCTGCGCGATCGCGGCGACCGCCCGCCGGATATCGCCTGCATCGATCGCGCCGATGCAGCCGACGCGGAACGTCTCGAGCCGCGTCAGTTTGCCCGGATACAGGATGAAGCCCGCGTCGCGCACCGCGTCGTAGAAACGGCGGAAATCGTAGGCTGGATGGTCGGGCGCGTGAAACGTGACGATCACCGGCGCCTGCACGCTCGCGTCGAGGAACGGCACGAAACCGAGCGCGCGCATCGATTCGACCAGCGTCCGGCAGTTGTCCGCATAGCGCGCGCCGCGCGCCGGCTGGCCGCCTTCGGCGAGATACTGGTCGAGCGCGGCGCGCAGCGCGGCAATCACGTGCGTCGGCGGCGTGAAGCGCCATTGCCCCGTCCTGCGCAGGTACGCGTACTGGTCGTGGAGATCGAGCGCGAGCGAGGGCGAGTTGCCTTCGCTCGCGTCGAGCGCGTCGCGCCGCACGATCGCGAATCCCATTCCCGGCACGCCTTCGAGACATTTGCCGCTGGCCGAGATCAGCGCGTCGATGCCGCTGTCCGCCAGCGCGATCGGCAGCGCGCCGAACGAACTCATCGCATCGACGATCAGCCGCTTGCCGTGCCGCCGGCACGCGGCCGCGATCGCGTCGAGCGGATTCAGGATCCCGGCGCTCGTTTCCAGGTGCACGAGCGCGACGTGCGTGATGCGCGGCTCGCGCGCGAACGCAGCCTCAATGGCCGCCGCGTCGACGGCCGCGTCTTCGCCGAACGGCAGCGCGATCGCGTCGATACCGAGCCGGCCGAGAATTTTCTGGATGCGCGCGCAATACGCGCCGTTGTCGGGCACCAGCACGACGCCGTCGCGCGGCACCAGCGTGCCGAGCGCGGCTTCGACCGAGAACGTGCCGCTACCCTGCATCGGCACGCATACGTACTCGTCTCCGCCATGCGCGATGGCGACGAGATCCGCGCAGACGCTGGCCGTCAGCTGGTTGAAAGCGGCATCCCACGACCCCCAGTCATGTTGCATTGCGTGGCGTGTTGTGGCGGACGTGGTGAGCGGGCCGGGCGTGAGCAGGATCGGGTCGGACATGGCTTTTGTCTCCAGCAAAGGGCGAACGAAACACCGGATGGCATTTCCGAATGGACTTGCATGATAGTGGCAAAATGTGTCATTTTTTGGAAATTGTGGCATTCGTCACGGCTTTGTCATCGAACGCTGTGATCCTTCGGTTGCCGCGCGACACCCAGCCTGAGCGCGGTAGCGAGGCGGGCCGCCAGGCGGCTCGCCCGAAGACAACAGGAGAGCCGGATCGTGCCCCGGCCGTTTGGTGTTCCGCCTACGGAGAAGTGAGATGACACTGCAGAAACCCTCGCGCGCCGCCGCCGGCGCGTTCCGCAAACTCGCGCTGGCCGCCTGCGCCGCCGGTCTGCTGCAAGGCGCCGCGATGCCGGCGCATGCGGCAAACGCGGTCGTGCTGTACACGGCGGACGGCCTCGAGAACCTCTATCGCGACGTGCTGCCGGCTTTCGAGAAGAAGGAAGGCGTGAAGGTCAACATCGTGACGGCAGGCAGCGGCGAGGTGGTGAACCGCGCGAACATCGAGAAGAATTCCCCGAAGGCCGACGTGATCGTCACGCTGCCGCCGTTCATCCAGCAAGCCGGCCAGATGGGCCTGCTGCAGCCGTACCAGAGCGTGAACTACAAGAACGTGCCGGCCATCGCGAAGGCCGAGGACGGCACCTGGGCGACGTTCGTGAACAACTACTTCTCGTTCGCGATCAACCCGGACGTCGTGAAGAACCAGCCGAAGACGTTCGCCGACCTGCTCGCGCCGGCCTACGCCGGCAAGGTCGCGTACTCGAACCCGGCCACGGCCGGCGACGGGATGGCCGTGCTGATCCTGACGACGTCGCTGATGGGCGAGGACAAGGCGTTCGACTATCTCGCGAAGCTGTCGCAGAGCGTGAAGTTCCACACGAAGGGCACGGGTTACCTGAACGTGCTGCTGTCGCGTAACGAGATCAGCGTCGCGAACGGCGACCTGCAGATGGACCTCGACGATGCCGAACACGGCGCGCTGTCCATCAAGCCGATCTTCCTGGCCGCGAAGGACGGCGACCAGCCGACCACGTTCCAGCTCCCGTACGGCATCGGCCTGATCAAGAGCGGCCCGAACCAGGACGCCGGCCGGAAGCTGATCGACTACCTGATGTCGACGGAAGTGCAGTCGAAGGTGCCGGACATGTACGGCATCCCGGGCCGCACCGACGTGCCGCTGGCCGGCAAGAACGGCGAAGCGGTCAAGAAGGCGATCGCGGGTGTGAAGCTGATTCCGGTCGACTGGACCCAGGTGATGGCGAAGAAGCCGGTGTGGATCGAGCGCTGGAAGAAGGACGTGATCGGCAGCTCGGGCAAGCAGCTCGACGTCGTCAAGCCGAAGTGATCGGCGCACGCCGCCTGTATTCGCGAGCAAGAGGATGAACCCGGTGGAAACCACCCTGACCCATCCCGGCGCATTCGGCGCCGCCGAACCGCACGCGACGCTGCGGTCCGGCGCGCCGGGCGGCGTGCAGATCGAGCATCTGAGCGTGCGCTACGGCGCGCGCACGGTGCTGGAGGATCTGTCGCTGTCGATCGGCGCCGGTGAATTTCTGACCGTGCTCGGCAAGAGCGGTTGCGGCAAGACCACGCTGCTGCGCTTCATCGCCGGGTTCGTGAAGGCCGACGGCCTGACCGGCACGCTGACCGTTGCCGGACGCGACCTGACCTATGCGCCGCCGCACAAGCGCAACCTCGGTCTGCTGTTCCAGAATTACGCGTTGTTCCCGCACCTGTCGGTGTTCGAGAACGTCGCATTCGGGCTGCGCGCGCGTGGCATGGCGTCGTCGGAAGTGACGCGCCGCGTCGCCGATGCGCTGAAGCTCGTGCAGCTCGGCGACGCGGGTCACCATCTGCCCGCGCAACTGTCGGGCGGGATGCAGCAGCGCGTCGCGCTGGCCCGCGCGCTGGTGATCGAGCCCGACGTGCTGCTGCTCGACGAGCCGCTGTCGGCGCTCGACGCCAACCTGCGCGCGTCGGTGCGCAGCGAACTGAAGGCGCTGCACGAGCGCCTGCCGAACCTGACCGTCGTCTGCGTGACGCACGACCGCGACGATGCGCTCGTGCTGTCCGACCGCGCGCTGCTGATGCGCGATGGTCACATCGCGCAGCTCGGCACGCCGCAGCAGTTGTACGACGCGCCGCGCGACGGCTACGTCGCGCGCTATCTCGGCCCGGCGAACCTGCTGCCGCCGCATGTGATCTTCCCGCTCGGCGATCCGCGCCACGAGGTGCGCGGCAAGGTCGCGTGCGTGCGTCCCGAGCGGCTGACCGTGATGCCGCCCGCAGCGGGCGGCCTGCACGGCACGGTGTCGTCGGTCGAATGGCAGGGCGCGGACCTGTCGATCGCCGTCGTGATCGACGCGGCGCCCGACGAGCCCGTGCGCGTCACGATGCAACGCGGCCGCGGCGCGGCTCCCGAGCGCGGTGCGCGCGTGTCCCTGCATTGCGAGGCAGACGATGTCGTCCTTATCGAGCCCTGAAGCCGGCCTGCCGCCGCACGTGCTCGCGTCGGCCGCCGCACACGCCGCGGCCGCGCGGCGCGGCAGGCGCATGGGCGATTTGCACCTCGCTGCGCTGGCGATCGTCGTGCTCGGCCCGCTCGTCGTCTATCCGCTGGTGCGGCTCGTGCTGCTGAGCGTGTCGAGCGATCACGGGCTGAGTTTCGCCGCGTACCGCACCTTCTTCGGCAATCCCGACACGCGCAACGTGCTGCTGACGACGCTCGGCGTGCTGTTCGCGAGCGCCGGCACCGCATCGGTGTTCGGCGTGCTGCTGGCCGCGCTGCTGTTCTTCAAGCCGTTCCCGGGTGCATCGCTCGTCACGCGCTTCCTGGAGCTGTACGTCGCGTTTCCGTCGTTCCTCGTCGCGTTCACGCTGATCTTCCTGTACGGCTCGCAGGGCTCGGTCAGCATCGCGCTGCAGCACCTGTTCCATCTCGAGCATCCGCCGCTCGATTTCCTGTTCGGCATCGGCGGCGTGATTCTCGCGCAGACCGTGTTCTACACGCCGTTCGTCGTGCGGCCGACGCTCGCGTCGTTCGCGACGCTGGACCTGCGGCTGATCGAAGCCGCGCGCAGCCTCGGCGCGCCCGGCTGGATGCTCGCGCGCCGCGTCGTGCTGCCGATCGCGTGGCCGGGCATCGCCGCCGGCACCGTGCTGTGCTTCCTGCTGACGCTGAACGAGTTCGGCATCCTGCTCGTGCTCGGCAGCGCGCGGCTCGTCACGTTGCCGGTCGCGATCTACAGCAGCGCGACCGTCGATCTCGACCTGCCGACCGCGTCGGCCGGCGCGGTCGTGATGTTGACGCTGTCGCTGGCGTTGTATGCGGTTTATCGCCGGGTGAACCGGCGTGCGACGGGAGGGAACGATGTCCGCTGAATTCCGTATCGGGCAGGCCGTGCCGCGGCACCAGGTCGGCTGGACCGACGCGTTGCTCAAGCATGCGTCGCGCGCCGCGCTCGCATTGGCCGCGTTCGCGTGCTTCTGGCTGTTCGTGCTGCCGGTGATCGTCGTCGCGCTGTCGAGCGTGTCGACGCAGTGGTCGGGCACGATCTTGCCGGCCGGCTACAGCCTGCGCTGGTTCGAGCGGCTCGGCTCGCCGGAATACGACGCGCTGGTGACGAGCCTCGAAATCGGCTTCGGCGTATCGGCGCTCGGCACGATCCTCGGGCTGTGGCTGGCGCTCGCGCTCGAAGGGCGCGACCGGCGCGGCCTCGGGGCGGTCGTCGACGCGCTCGTGATGGTGCCGAACGGCGTACCGAGCGTCGTGCTCGGGCTCGCGGTGCTGATCGCGTATCACCGGAAGCCGCTCGACCTGTCCAGCTCGGCGGCGATCGTCGTGCTGGTGCAGCTCGCGCTGATTCTGCCGTTCTGCTATCGCTGCGCGGCCGCCGCGCTGCGCCCGGAATTGACCGTGCTGCGCGAGGCTGCCGCGAGCCTCGGTGCGCCGCCCGCGATGGTGTTGCGCCGCGTGCTGCTGCCGCAGCTCGTGCCGGCGCTGCGCGCGAGCCTCGCGCTCGGCTTCGCGCTGTCGCTCGGCGAGCTCGGCGCGACGCTGACGGTATATCCGCCCGGCTTCGTGACCGTGCCGATCGTCGTGATCGGGCAGGTGGAGCGCGGCTACTACCTGCCGGCGTCGGCGCTGTCGCTGCTGATGCTCGGCGCGTCGCTCGCGGCGTTGCTGCTGATCGCCGCGCGCGTGCCGCGCGGCAAGCGGGCGGCATCATGAACGCCGCGTTCGCGTTGCGGCTCCCCGGCGAGCAACCGTCAGCCGGCAAGGGTGCGCCGGATCTCGCGGGACGCTCGATCGACGTCAACGGCCGGCGCTACCGGCTGCCGGTCGAGCCGACCGTCGTCATCTGTGTCGACGGCTGCGAGTACGACTATCTCGAACGGGCGGTGGCGGCGGGCGTCGCGCCGTTCATCGGCCGGATGATCGAGCAAGGCACCGCGTGGCGAGCCGATTGCGTCGTGCCGACCTTCACCAACCCGAACAACCTGTCGATCGTCTGCGGCGTGCCGCCGTCGGTTCACGGCATCTGCGGCAACTACTTCTGGGATCCGGCCGCCGACGGCGGGCGCGGCGCCGAAGTCATGATGAACGACCCGGCCTACCTGCGGGCCGGCACGCTGCTCGCCGCGGCGTCCGACGCCGGCGCGCGGGTGGCCGTCGTGACCGCGAAGGACAAGCTGCGCCGGCTGCTCGGCTGGCGGCTGAACGGCATCTGCTTTTCGGCCGAGAAGGCCGCGCAGGCCAATCTCGCGGAAAACGGGATCGTCGACGTGCTCGACTGGGTCGGCCTGCCGTCGCCGGATGTGTACAGCGCGGCATTTTCCGAATTCGTGTTCGCGGCCGGCGTACGCCTCGCGCAGACGCGGCAGGTCGACCTGATGTACCTGTCGACCACCGACTACGTGCAGCACAAATGCGAGCCGGGCAGTGCCGGCGCGAACGCGTTCTACGCGATGATGGACGGCTACCTCGCGCAGCTCGACGCGCTCGGCTGGGCGATCGGGCTCACGGCCGATCACGGGATGAACGCGAAGCACGATCCGGCGACGGGCCGCCCGAACGTGATCTATCTGCAGGACGCCTTCGACGGCTGGTACGGCACGCAGGCGGCGCGCGTGATCCTGCCGATTACCGATCCGTACGTCGTGCATCACGGCGCGCTTGGTTCGTTCGCGACGATCTACCTGGCGCCGGGTGTCGACCGGCCCGAAGCGATGTGGCGCATCGGTGGCCTCGATGGCGTCGAGCTCGTGCTCGACAACGCGGAAGCCGCCGCTCGTTTCGAACTGCCGGCCGACCGGATCGGCGATCTCGTCGTGATCGGCCGCCGCGACATGACGCTCGGTACGCGTGAACGCGACCACGATCTGTCGGGCCTCACGGTGCCGCTGCGTTCGCATGGCGGCGTGTCGGAGCAGGAGGTGCCGCTGCTGTTCAATCGCCGTATCGAGCGGGACGATCCCGCACGTCGCCCGCGCAACTTCGACGTATTCGATTTCGTGTTGAACCGGATCGCGACATGATGGCTCATCCGCGGCAAGATCATCCGTCGTTTCGTGCCGAAGCGTTGCGTTGGTGCGGCACGCGCGCGATGCGCGAGCGCACGCTCGACGTCACGGACCCGTACACGGGCACGCGCGTCGGCACCGCGCCGCTCGCCAGCGTCGACGACGTGCGCGCGGCGTTCGATTACGCGATGGCCTACCGGCCGACGCTGACGCGCTACGAACGCTCGCAGATCCTCGAACGTGCGGCCGCGCTGCTGCGCGAGCGCACCGAGGAGGCGTCCGACCTGATCACGCTCGAGTCGGGGTTGTCGAAACAGGATTCGCGCTACGAGATCGGTCGGGTGGCCGACGTGCTGAAGTTCGCGGCGGTCGAGGCGCTGCGTGACGACGCGCAGAGTTTCTCTTGCGACCTGACGCCCCACGGCAAGGCGCGGCGCGTGTTCTCGCAGCGCCAGCCGCTCGACGGCGTGATCGTCGCGATTACGCCGTTCAATCATCCGATGAACCAGGTCGCGCACAAGATCGCGCCGGCGATCGCGACCAACAACCGCGTGATCGTGAAGCCGTCGGAGAAGGTACCGCTGTCGGCGTTCTATCTGGCCGACCTGCTGTATGAAGCCGGGCTGCCGGAACCGATGCTGCAGGTGCTGACCGGCGACCCGGCCGAGATCGCGGACGAGCTCGTCACGCATCCGCATGCGTCGCTGATCACGTTCACGGGCGGCGTCGCGATCGGCAAGGCGATTGCGGCGCGGGCCGGCTACCGGCGCATCGTGCTGGAGCTGGGCGGCAACGACCCGCTGATCGTCCTCGCCGATGCCGATCTCGACCGCGCGGCGTCGCTCGCGGTGTTGGGCTCGTACCGGAATTCGGGCCAGCGTTGCACGGCCGTCAAGCGAATGCTGGTGCAGCGCTCCATCGCGCCGGCGTTCACCGAATTGCTCGTCGAGAAGACGCGCGCCTGGAAATACGGCGATCCATTCGATCCATCGAACGAAATGGGCACGGTGATCGACGAAGCCGCGGCGCGGCTGTTCGAGGCGCGCGTGAACGAGGCGGTCGCGCAGGGCTCGCGCCTGCTGACCGGCAATGTACGGCGCGGCGCGTTGTACGCGCCGACCGTGCTCGACAACGTCGATCCGTCGATGACGCTGGTGCGCGAGGAGACCTTCGGGCCCGTGTCGCCCGTCATCGCATTCGATACGATCGACGACGCGATCCGGCTCAGCAACGGCACGGCGTTCGGGCTGTCGTCGGGTGTCTGTACGGACAGCACGGCCGCCGTCGTACGGTTCGTGAACGAGTTGAACGTCGGCACGGTGAACGTATGGGAAGTGCCCGGATACCGGATCGAACTGTCGCCGTTCGGCGGGATCAAGGATTCGGGGCTCGGTTACAAGGAAGGCGTCCAGGAGGCGATGAAGAGTTTCACGAACCTGAAGACGTTTTCGCTGCCTTGGGAGTAAACGAATGGCGCTGACGGTGGAAGAGATCCACGGCCTGTATCGCGAGCATGGCCATCTGGCCTATAGCGGCGAACCCGTCACGCAGCTCGAGCATGCATTGCAGAGCGGGTTGCTGGCGGAAGCGTCCGGGGCGGACGAAGCGCTGGTCGCGGCGGCGTTCCTGCACGACCTCGGCCATTTGCTGAATCGCCAGGGCGACACGCCGAGCGCGCGCGGGATCGACGATCTGCATCAGTATTACGTGCTGCCGTTCCTGCGGCCGCTGTTTTCCGACGCGGTGCTGGAGCCGATCCGGTTGCACGTCGACGCGAAGCGCTGTCTGTGCCGCACGGACGCCGGCTATTTCGAGAGCCTGTCGCCGGACTCGGTGCGCAGCCTGGCGTTGCAGGGCGGTATCTTCAGTGACGAGGAAGCGGCGGCGTTCCTGCAGCGCCCGTTCGCGGAGGACGCGCTGCACCTGCGCCGCTGGGACGATACGGCGAAGGAGCCAGGCAAGGCGACGCCGGATCTGGATCACTATATGGCGATCGTCGCACGCCAGGCGCGCGTGGCTTCCTGACGGTTCGGTTGCTTCTATATAAGGCGCCGCACGCGGCAGCGTGCGGCGCCTTATATTTTTTGCGAAACCCCTTGCGCGATCGCCGTGAGCTGCATAGAATCACGCCTCTTTCGCGCTAACGGAAACGCGGCGCGGGAGGAAGGGAAGCAGTGCCGTTGGAGTTCGGAAGGTAGCGAGCCTCGGCGGTACGGAAGTTGAGCCCCGCAGTCGCAACGAAGTCGTTCAGAAAGTTGTTGACGAACTGCGAAACACGGTTCATAATCTCGCTTCTCTGCTGCTGAAAACGCAGCGCTGCTGAGGGGTTCAAGATCCCTCGCAGACATGCTCTTTAAAAATTAACAGCCGATAAGTGTGGGCGCTTGATGACAGCGAGCTGATCCTCGGATCAGATAGCAAAAGTATCAAGAGTCTCACACTAAAGTAAGTCAGGTTTATGAAGTGATTCATATTCCTGTCAGCTTTGAGTGAGCGACCGGTTCTTAACTGAACCGAAAACAGTAACAGGTTTGAACTGAAGAGTTTGATCCTGGCTCAGATTGAACGCTGGCGGCATGCCTTACACATGCAAGTCGAACGGCAGCACGGGTGCTTGCACCTGGTGGCGAGTGGCGA